>JANWKX010000075.1 GCA_025451145.1 Vampirovibrionales bacterium | reverse complement strand
GGAAGTTTTTCCGTCTCTTCCAAGGAAGGCTTACCGCTCGGATATTCGGATACATTACTGACTTCAATGACAAACGCCAATCTTAAATTAGTTCCAGCCGGAGATTCTCCCAACAGCCGCATGCTAATTGTTGCCAGCGATAGTGGGCTTTCTGCTATCCCTATCCAGCTTCAACCCCAATCAACGGCTGGCACCTCTCCTTATGTTGCCGGTACTGCTATCAATAGTACAGCCACATCAGCATCTTCCCCTTCGGCTTTCCTCCAGAATTCACCTCAATTTGGCCAAGTGGTGGCTTCTCGAACCGGCGATTTTGTTTTGGCCCCTGCCTTTGACGGCTCAACGAACACCCTTTATGTAGCGGCCTTTAATACCCAGGATATGGAGGTCGATAATAATAATGCGCTGGGGGCAGCAAATACCAGTAACATTGTGCCATTAATGAAATTTACCGGCCCGACTGCAAATTTAAATACAATTAAAATCTGGTATAACAGTGAAAATAATAAGTTTTATTGGATAACCCAAAATAGCTCGACCCTCTATGAATGGGATCCGGCAACCTGGGGGAATTTAAGCAGCACGACGTTAGCCAACCCCAATAATCTGAACAATGGTCTGATGTACCAATTGAAACGCATTGCGGTGATTGGCGCCCAATCTGTTGAATCAGGATTTGCCAATACCGTTAGAGCCATCAACCTGAGTACTTGGCAATGGACAACAACAGCGCCCCAATATGCCTATAACAAAGCCCAAAACGAATATTATTTACGCAGCGATTCAGGGATTATCAGGGCCCCCTTAAATGAAGGGGCTTATAAAGGACCTAACGCCCAGGTCGCGTTTATTACCAACGCCTCCAATTCGGCTGACCCGCCTGGGGCAAATATGATTTTAGAACCGATACAAGGCATGCTGTATTTTGCAAGTAACAATCAGGTTTGGCAATTTAATACTCAAGATGCCTCAACTACGGCTTCATCAACGGGCATTTCGCTTACTTCAAGCGATGGCTCTGCCAATATGATCTATTCCCTGGATCAGGGCGGGGTCTATTTTGCAAGTGTTCCCAGTGCTGGCTCTGTTTCATTGCAAGGGTATCAGTCCTTATGCTATCGGCAACTTCCCGGCTCAGCACTTTACGCGATGTTATCTGATATTCCGGCCTTCCAAACTGGGGTTTCACCTCACCAGTTCACCTTAAACAATGATGCGGTCAATGACGCTCAAAATCCGTAATTATATTTGGAGATGATCATGAGTGGTCCCATTAAACGTAAACGTTCTTCCGGACTTTCGCTGATTGAAGTCATGATGCAGCTGGTTATTTTATCCATCGTGACAGTTCCAACCCTGATGTTGTTAAACGCCCAAAAACATACCGCTGCACAACAACAACTGGAGACTAAGAATCTGGTCATTACCAACGCCCTTTTTGATAATTTCTTACCTCAGCATCCTGATCCCACCGTGACCACCACGTATAACGTCGCCAAACCAATCTCCATTTATTGTGATCCGGCGAGCCGGATTCCCACTTCCGGCACTTGTGGCAGCGGTACTCAAGCACCCTTTTTTACTCGAACCCTCGCCATGACGTCTGATGTCCCTGGGGTCAGAGTCCAAATTAAATTATTTAGCGCGACCAATTCAGCAACTCCATTTTTCCAGGCGAGTCGAGTATATCGGTTTGATGCTTACCGCATTAAGCTGGGTAACCCAATTACCAGCAGCACGATTGGGAACTTTGAAGGGGTTATTCAGCCGGATCAATGGGGTAATATATGGTATCCCCAATATGTTACCGGTGGCAGTAATCTTCAAAATCAATCTTATTATTCATCGAGCTGTAACCCTGGCACTGGTTCTTCCACTGCGAGCTTCCCGTTTGATACCTACTTGAATATCACCCATTCTGCCTGTCCCAATGGCTTTATCCAGGATGTTAAAGCTCAGCCAGGGGCAACCTATGATGTGAACTTTTATTTTTCCTCTAATGTAACCAGTGGGTGTTCGCTTCCAGGCTACACCGGAGTGAGTTGTGCCTTGGCAGATATTGGGTATACTTATACGGGTCTGGCAAGTCCTATTCCTTTGGCCAATAACTTTGATATCGCAGCCGCCTCAAGCTTCGGTGACCCAAATGCCCCTGGTCTGGTCGTACACAAAACCATTACCTTGCCCCAGGCCAATTTTTCGGATATGCAATTGGTGGTTAAATCAAGTGGTATCGCAAACAATACCCAAGTCCCCCTGGCTGGCATTGAAGTAATTAAGAGGCAAGATCAGTAATGACAAGGAGAGCCTCTGGGATTTCAATGGTTGAAATCATTGTTGCCATGGCAATTACAGTGCTTTTGGCTTTAATGGCGCTCCCTAAAACAACAACCACCCAATCGACCAGCACGGCCATTAATCAGGCGGATCAGGTGATGGAAGAGCTGGCCTTGATGATGCAAAGCTATCAATATGATAATGGTCACCCCGTTAATTTGCAGAGCATGACTTATGAAACCCCGATTCAGCAGTATTTAAACTATTTTAAGGACACCCAATTAAGCGGTGGTTCACAGTATTTTATGTTTTTGGATGGCAGTCGTTTGTCCACAACCCCACAGCTCTTTGCACCAAGCAGTCCTTTAAGTGAATACAACAACTCTGGCTTATCCAATACCAAATGGCAAGGTTTAACCAGTAATCCCAACCAGTATTGTGGCGATTTTAGCCCTAATGAGTGTCTCTATTTGGACTTTAATGGGGCATCCCCGCCGAATCAAATCGGGAAAGGCGGCGATATTATCCCCATTCATCTTGATCCCACAACTGGAAAGGTCCAAACCTTGTTTGAAGCAGAACATGACCAAAATCCCACGGCATCACTTGCACAACTGTGTCAGTATGATTCCATTTATGACAATAAGATGGGCTTTAGTGCCGGTTGTCCATAGGATTGATGCCAGGGTAAATCACTATCATCCAGGCCTATGCCCACCAGGCATCTTTCCAAAGGCCTGAGGCGGGTATAAGCTCTGGGTCAGCTGAAGTCACATGATTTCTATATTTTTCTTCAGCCTTCAATAAACGCTGATACTGCTGTTTATCCAGTATCCATCCGTAATCAAACCAAACCATGCCACCTTGAGCCCTAATCGGTGAGTTGCCTTCGGTATCGACAATGGCATACCCTTGCTGAGATAAGGACTCTCCTTTCCGAGCCGGATAATCGGTATGGCGATCAATGAACTCAGAGAGCTGCCAACCGGCCTTAGGGTTTGCCGCATAAAATGTTGCCAAATTCTGGGTTTGCTTGCTTTGGGTCAGGAAATAACCCGTAGCGGCTTCAGCGTAGGGCCCATTGGTATCTTTTTCCACAAACGATAAAAAGGTTGGAATGGAGGTGCAGTATTGCCCCGGAAATACCTGAGGGTCTTTAAAGATTTTGAAGGCAAAGGTTTTGTCTTTAAGATGAACCTGATAGACAACACCAAAGTCTCCTTCATCCACATACTTGTATTTTATGGCGGTGCCTGGGTCAAAACCGGCAGGCGTTGTGCCTTCTTCCTTTGGATATTTCATCAGCTTTAGATAATGTGCAAGGCGATTAAGGCAGCCAAAGAACTGCTGCTCCTGTTCTCCATTTAAACCTAATACCTGTTGAACGTTCCCCACGTAAGGAGTATCCCCTTTAGACACGTCTTTTTCCAGGGCATCTTGAAGCTCTTCAGGGTGAAGACGCCGTTGCCCTGCAAGTGCTGTTGCGCCTTGGCCACAAAAATGAAGGCCAGACCGTCTGATATCCTGACAATTTGGGCTATTGAGAGTGGTTTTGAGTCCCAAGGGCATCATGTCCTCTTTCTAGAAGGAGTTGTTATCAAAATCGTATTTCTTTATACAAACGTCTCTGATGCTTAAAAATTGCTGAGATTGCTTTTGCCTCTCTCATGCCATTTACAAGGCACCATTGCCGTATATAAGATTTTTGTAATTTTTTCTTAACAATTCCTTGCCGGCCTGATATAATAATTTTCAATTGCGCTCGTCTAATCGAGAGTTAGAGTGACCAAATAGTGTATTGTGCGCCTAGAGGGATGGAGAGGAGTCTAGTGCATGGGTATTGATCCCTTCGAATCGGATGTTGTCATCGGAACATTTAAGCGTTGGAGTGCTTCAGCGGTTGAATGCTATACCCGTAAAGCCAATTGCAATGGCTGTTACTACAGCACCTTTTTTAAAGACCGGCCATATGGATGTAAAATGCATCTGGCCGTCGAACAATTGCTGGAAACCTTGGGAGAGCCCAGCCGTAACCTGATGAGTAAATACGGCTAGCAGGACGCTTTCAATTTTCCTTGAACAATCTCATCCACTTGCTTGCTTAGCGTAACCAAGGGGAGCGATGCGTCCAGGATCTGGATGCGTCGAGGCTCCTGATGAGCAAGATCTAAGTAGGTTTGCCGAACCCGTTCGTAAAACGCCAGGGTCTCTTGTTCAAAGCGATCGGCGGCACTACGGTTTTTGGCACGTTGAAGCAACAGCTCTGCCGGTGCATCAAACAGAAACGTCAAATCAGGTTTCAGGCCTTGAGTGGCCTGCATATTAAGGTGATTGATTTCCTCTATAGAAAGGCCACGGCCACCCCCTTGATACGCAATCGTCGAGTCAATAAACCGATCACAGAGGACAATGTTCCCTCGCGCCAATGCCGGTTGAATCAATTCCTCCACGTGCTGAGCCCGATCTGCCAGATATAAAAAGAGTTCGCAGCGCTGGGAGACAAAGCCTGAATGATGCAGCAAAATGTGTCGAAGCTGTTGCCCTAAGTCCGTTCCGCCAGGATCCCGGGTCGTGAGGACTGAAAAACCGCCATGGATGAGTTGCTCCGCCAAAATCGATAATTGGGTCGATTTCCCGGAACCATCGATGCCTTCAAACGTAATAAACATCAGGCCTCGTTAGATTGCTGATCCGAAGATGACGGTTTTTTAGGAGGGGGGACCACTTTCAATCGGCGGTTTGGCTCATCCCCTACGCTAAAACTTAAGAGTCGGTGCTTTTCAACCAATTCATGCTGTAAACGCCGAATATAGGAACGCCGAGGCGCAAGCTCAATGCTTTGATCCTGGTTGATAACCACTTCAATGGCCTCTCGAGCTTCCTGAAGCGCCAGTTCAGTTTCATCCTGAATGGGCATTTCGGCCATTTGCTCAAGAAACGTACCGGCATCGGAATTTAAGGCTTCCCGAATGGCCCGCTGAATCTGTGGCATGGTATTGGTTTTGGCAAAAAAGATGGGAATTTCGTAATCTTCAGCAATGCGCATCATCTTAGAGCCGGGTCGACAACTGCTCCTTAAAGCAATAATGGCATCGGCATCCGTCACTTGGCGCGTGATCCCAACATCTTTGAGTTCCAGGCGCTCCAGAATTCGATCGATAAACATCTTGCTAATGCCGTAAATATAGACTTTAAACTGATGCTGAGCAGGCTCGGCATGCTTCTGGCTGGTGAATTCCGCTTGAAACTCCTCCTCTGTAATCGACAGGGGAATGGGTTCCACATCGGATTGCAGGATTTTGACCGTACCGGTTGCTGAATCCAGTTTCCGGACCTCCGGAAAAATAGTCCACCCCCTCAGAATATGATCCACAGCCTCAGCCACATCCGGATAGATGGCTAGGGTGTTTTGATCCCGAATTTCGATGGCAATATCAAAGGTCGGTTTTTTGGCCCGTTCCAATACGGTTTTTTGGGTTGCCCGGCGCTTGGCTTCTTCATCGCCCAGCGTAACCACCTCGATACCGCCCACCAGATCGGAGAGGGTTGGGTTTTTAATCAGGTTTTCCAAAGAATTCCCGTGAGCCGTCGCAATCAGCACAACCCCACGTTCTGCAATGGTTCTGGCGGCCAAGGCCTCTTCTTCGGTACCGATTTCATCAACGATAATCACTTCAGGCGTGTGGTTCTGGACAGCTTCAATCATGACCTCTTTTTGACGATCGTGGGCGCTCACCTGCATCCGCCGGGCACGGCCCACAGCAGGATGAGGAATATCCCCGTCGCCCGCGATTTCATTAGAGGTATCCACGACAATGACTCTTTTTTTGGCTTTATCGGCCAGAACCCTTGCGATTTCCCTTAATTTGGTTGTTTTACCCACACCAGGGCGTCCTAATAAAAGAATACCCTTGCCGGATTCAACCAGGTCCTGAATGACTTCAATGGTTCCTGTCACCACTTTACCCACCCGGCAAGTCAGACCAATAATTTCGCCTTGGCGGTTACGAATGGCGCTGATACGGTGCAAGGTTCTGGGGATACCGGCACGGTTATCCGTGGTAAAAAACCCCAGCCGCTTAACGACCATGTTGATTTCATCCAGGGTGATGGGCTCCTGGCTCAGTTCGATAATTTGACCGTTGCTAAAGCGTGCTTCAGGCATGCGGCCATAATCCAGGACGACTTCAATCAGATGGTGCAGATCAAAGCCTCGAAGGGCTTTTTGAATTCTTTCAGGGATGACCTCAATGAGAAGCTGAAGATCACTCTCTACAGAAGGGGTTTGATAAACATGAAAAGTTTCAGACATGCGTTGCACAAATTCAGCTGACACGTAAGGCTTCTCCCTCCTCTAATCCTCTATCAATTGGAATAGGTTCCCATGGATATTATATCTGATATTGTGCCACCTTGGAAGCTTTTGACCAGAGATTCCGCTATTTGATGGGCACGTTTCGGGTCATCTAAATCTGCCCAAACTGCTTGCCGAGCGTATGTCCCCATACCAACGCCTTGAATGCCCTCGTATGGATTATTTTTAAGGTATAGCGCTGTTTCTGCATTGATTCCCCCGGAAATGGTCATATAACAATCAGATGGGCAAAAGGGCAAAAATTCTCGGGCGGCTTCTAAGGCTGGAATCGAGGCCATGGGATTTTCCGAGCCGGACATGGGGTCGCCATCAATCTGAAGAATCAGTGGAAAGGTGCTAAGAGTCTTGAATCGATGGATAAAGGCAACGATTTGGTCAATGGGCAATGTCTGAGGCCTGAAGCACAGGGAGATCAACTTATCTTTCAGATAGGGGCCCAGTTCTTGAAACAGGGGATCCACCATGGCGGGATCGGCGTATGTCGTGTGAATTTCAACCGCTTTGACTTGAGGCATGCTGAGTACCGGAACCAGGTCAGGATAAAGGGTAAAAGGTTCCAAGTGAAGGGCATCTGTCGGACAGACGGGAACACAGCGGCCACAACCATAACATCGGGGCACTTCAAGGGTTAAGTTTTCTGCCTCAGGCAGGCTGAAGACTTGGGTTGGACAAACGGGAACACACACCCCACAGTCAATGCAACTGGTTTCGATAAAGCCAATTTTTCGAAAATGGGGGTCATCATCCAACGGAAAGCTCACCATCAGAGGAGGGGCGTTTTCAATGGATTCCAAAACCGATAACGCCGTTTGGACCACCTCAAGAGAAGCCGAAACATCAATCATGGATAGGGAGGTTTGGGCGTAGACACCGATGAGATCCCGTAAATACGCTTGATCGGTAAAACTACCGCCACAAATCAGTTTGAAAAATCGCTTTTCTGCCAGGGCTTGAAAAATCGATTGAAACACCTGTTGTTTTACCCCGTTATACTGTCAATGAGAGACGCGACACACTGGTTTTCTCTGCTCTCATGTTGTATCAGTTTCAATGCTTTCTGACAATGCAAAGGGTCATTTATAGTGAGTACAGGAAAGTCAGTTGAAATCAGGTTAGAAAGCGATGCATACCTTAGAGAAACGTACAGGTATTACAGGGAGAAACCTCTGTTCTGGAAAGCGTTTTCTCTCTGAGTTTGCGATAGTCAGGACTGTTGTAAATATCAAGCAAGTGCTCATGGTTGGCATTGCCGATAGGCCACTGGGCCTGGCCATCCATACAACAATGCGCCACCTCACCGGTTGAGGTAATGGATAAATCAAACCAACGGACACAGCCCACTTGAGGCACTGGACCGAGTTGACCCAAATTCACCTGGCCAATCCAGCCCCCTCGCTGAAAGACGGAATATTGGAACAAGGGAAATGTCTTGGCAACCCATTCACAGAAGCGGGTATCTTCCACTGTCCCATCTCCGACCCGGGACAAGACAACCTTAAAGGGCACTTTACCTTGAAATTTCTGATTGTGCAGATAGGTCAGGCGATCAAAGGTTCTTTGCCAGGGCAAGGCCATAATTCGGGTGTATTCATCCGGTCGGTAATCGTTCACTGAAATCCACAGATAGGCAATTTGGCGGATTTCGCCTAAGGATGCGAGAATTTTCGGGATTAAGGGAGAGGCGTTGGTGGTCAGGGAAATGCTGGCTTGAGGCAACTCCAGATTGATGCGTTTTAATAACGGGAGCAATCGCTTATCCAAAAACGGCTCATTGACCTTAAAGGGCGAAATCTGAAAGGGGATATGCTTGGGAATATCACCCAAATCCTTCAGGATCTTGTCCAATAAGTCATCGGACATCCGGTTTCCTTGGCGTTCCAGGCTGGGATAGGGACAAAACTCACAAGCGGCTGTACAGAGTGACAACGTCTCTAGATGGACATGGGATGGGTAGTCCAGATAGGGACTCTGGCGCATTTGAAGCACTTGTTGCTGATAAGCGGCCCAGTCAGCCATGGTTATCGCTCTCCTGGAATAACGTAAGTCCAGTGTAACGATTTTGTGTCGAAAAGGAATGCCTTATTTCGTTGAAGTTCAAAACCACGCCGATTGAATTCTCATCGGCGTGGCTGTAAGCAGTTCAACAAGATATTACTAGGTTAAACAGCAGCCTGGCGTTTGGCTGAATTTTGGGATGCTAGCAAAGCTTGATCAATGTCGCTGATGATATCCGTTGGGTTTTCAATGCCCACGGAAAGCCGAACCAGCCCTGGGGTAATCCCTGCCATTCTTTGTTCCTCTTCCGTAAGCGGCGAATGGGTAGTCGAAGCTGGATGAATGGCCAGCGTTCTGGCGTCACCCAAGTTGGCCACCAGGGAGCAGAGCTTCAAACTGTCAATAAAGGTTTTACCGGCCTGGGCTCCGCCTTTGATTTCAAACCCAATCATCGCGCCAAAATCAGACATTTGGCGTTTTGCAATCTCATGTTCAGGGTGGGACGTTAATCCTGGATAAATAACCCGCTCAACAGTTGGATGTTGTTCCAGGAAATGGGCCACCTGCATAGCATTCTTGCAATGTTTTTCCATTCTCAGCGGCAGGGTCTCCAAGCTTAAAAGCAGTAGCCAGGAGTTAAAGGGACTTGCCGCAGGCCCAGTGTTTCGATAATCTTCAATGCGAAGGGC
>JANWKX010000074.1 GCA_025451145.1 Vampirovibrionales bacterium | reverse complement strand
TTAACCATCCCTTGCATATAGTGCTTTAATTGTGCCTGATGCTGATGAATTTGGCGTCTCAGGCTGGCATACTGCTCGCTGGCGGAATCCAAAAGAACGCCCTCATCGGTCACCATCCCATCCAGCGTCTCAATAATATCATTGGGGAGGACAATGGCCTCAATTTCCGGTAAAAGAATCGGGGTAATCTCCCTGGAACGATTTTGGATAAAGAAACGGGCAATCTGGCGAAGGATTTTGAGGGTGTTTAAGACGGCCCCAAGTTCTTCGGGAGAATGGATATGGCCCATTTTCTTTAAACGATCGAGAATCGGGATAATATCCGGTGGTTCCGTCAGGCTGATATCCCCTTGTTGCTGGATGAGTCGTTTGGTTTCATCCACCATGCCTAGCTCTTGATGGATGGCTTCGATAGTGTTGTGCCAGAGTGTCTCACTTGAAACCAACAAGCGGCCATACCCTGTTTGACAACAGGATTCCAGATGTTCAACAATTTTTGGCCATTCTAGGATTTCAAATAAGTCTTGCATGCCCTTAATACTTGTTCTGGGGTGATTTCTGACAGGCAGGGATATTCGTGATGACAGGTAATGTTTAAACGACAAGGCCTGCATGCCATTTGGGGATGATGAACAATGGTATACCGTTTGCTGAGAGGATGCCACTGTTTTGGATCAGATGGTCCAAAAATGGCGACAACCGGTGTATTCATGGCGGCGGCCATGTGGATCATCCCGGAATCGTTGGCAACCACCAGATCCATGTGTTTCACTACGGCTAAACTTTCGAGCAATGTGGTTTGGCCACATAAATTATGCATCATGGATTGCTCATCGTTGGAAAAAGAGGCTTTTAAATTTTCGTAAAGCGCCTTTTCTGCCTCAACGCCCAGGAAATAGAGATGGGTATCTTCGCAGGCAAGCAAGGTTTGAATGAGCGTTTTAAAGGCATCTAACGGCCAGCATTTCGCGGCGTTTGTGCTGGTCACGTGAACTAAAACCTTTTGAGGAGCGCTCAGGTTAAACTGCGATAGGATCTTTGTCTCAACCTCTTCAGGAATCCACGATTCTATGGATAAATCAAGGGCGCCCTGCGGATAGCCGGGCAACAGATCCAGAAAACATTGGGCTTCATGCTGCTGGGTTGGGGTATAGGCAATGGCTTTCGTTAGTAAAAGTCGCCTGTGATCCGTGTTAAATCCGATACGATTCGGAATCCCAGCCAGCCAAACCATGAAAGCGCTGGAAAAGGAACGCTTAAGCAAATAGGCATGCGTATAACCTTCCTGACGAATCCGCTGAACCGAGGGCCAGAACCCATGTTTTCGAGGTTCGAAAGCTATGGCTTGATCGATATCGGGGCAGTGGCGCATCAGATCATAAGCATCCTCGCCCACCAGGAGATGAATCTCGGCATCAGGCTTGAGCTGCCTCAGTGCTCTTAAAAAGGGAATGGTTAAGAGGGTATCCCCGATAAATCGATATCGAACCACGACGATTTTTTCGGGTTTAGCCACGCTTCACCTTTTTGACCGGTAAAAATGGGGTTAAGAGCGGTTCCCAATCGAAAATCGGCTTGATTTTCAGGAGCCACACCCGCGGGTGATACCGCCGCGGTAGTATCTCTTTGAGTTTGACCCAATCTTTTTCGGTTGTGACTAAATCAGCCGTAGGGTCTTCTTTTAAGCGCTGAATCACTGGTTCCAGTAGACTATCATCATAAATCTGATGATCCGTAAATTTAAAATGGGCGAGGATATCGCCTTCATAGTGACGTTTAACCATCGCTTCAAAATCAGCAGGCTGTGCAATGCCGGACAGCAAGATAATGGGTGATTCACCGGAGAGCGCTTCGGGCTGATCCGTTCTACTCAAGGCCGAGAAAAATCCCAGCGATTCGAAGGGACACGTGGAGACGGGGATGTGATCCAATTTCAGATGATTCAGCGTATTTTGAAGTGTTTCCTGGGTTTCTGGGGCAATGTCCTTGGTGAGTAAAATATGGCTTGCTCGTTGAAGCGAGCTGATGGGTTCTCGAAGGGGGCCAACGGGGAGTAAATGCCCATTTCCAAAGCCCCTTGACCCATCGACCAACAAGATATCCAGATCCCGGTGAAGCCGGAGATGCTGAAAGCCATCATCCAGCAAAATGATATCCGGACGAAAGACTGTCATGGCCATTTGGCCCGTATAAACCCGGTCTTTCCCGATATAGACCTTGCTTCGCTTTTTCAAGGATTGCTGAATAAGGTAAGGTTCATCTCCATACTGAGGTTTATCGGCCTCATGAAAGGTAACATCGGTTTGGCTGCCATAGCCTCGTGACAGCACAGCCACTTTCATCCCATGGGCTTCCAAAAATTGGGCCATGGCAATCACAATAGGCGTTTTACCAGTGCCACCTGTGGTTAAATTGCCGATGCTGATCACCGGGACCGGTAACCGATGGGTTTTAAGCCAGTTTAGCTTGTAAAACTTTAGCCACCATTTTATCGCCTGGCGGTAAAGGGTTTCAGCAACCCGAAACCAGATGGCATTGGCTCCCGAAATGGTTTTTTCAGGATCGTCGTAATGAAATGAGTTGATCTTGATTTTGGGGATAAGCATTACAATGGGCCTATGGGATTAACGCACGATATCGGAGCCATTAAGCAACAGTACCGGGATCTCTTTGAGCTTGCGCATCAACGTCTTTTAACGGTTTTTACGCAGCTTCATTCCAAGTACCATTGTTCACAGTGTAACACGCCACCTGATGCCATTGATCATGTTCTTCATCCGGGATGTGAATTCCGCAATTGGCAAAAAGAATCAATCATCACGATGGAGCAAACCATCGGGAAGCAAATCCTGGAGAGCCTCGATAAGATCCAGTCTTTGAAAGAAGTTCATGGGAGTTGTCATAGTTGCGGTGTTTGCTGTAGCTTATCCAGCTCTCAATTCAGTCCTGATGAGCTAGGGACTAAGGCTAATGAAGGTGATCCTTTCGCCCAGCAATTTCTCAGTGTTTTTTTGCCCTATGACTCACATGACCATGCCAAGGCCCGGCATCCGGAACTGGTTGAGGAAATCGTTGAGCAAGCCGATGGCCCCGTCTATTTTTACCATTGCCCTCATTTAACCGATGATAATAAATGCAGCATTTATAATGATCCTCGTCGACCGGATATTTGTAAGACGTATCCCGATACCCCGTTGGTCTTGATGTATAAAAAATGCGGTTACCAGCCATGGAAAGCGGAAATGCTCCCGACAACCTTACTGGCTCAAGCCACATTGGAACTATGCCAGTATTATTCAAACCGAATCCTGGAGGCCGTTAAATCATCAGGTTTATCTGAACGTTAGTGTCTAATACTGACTATCATGAGCAATGAAGCAATATTGTTAAAGATCTATAATCTTCCAATGATTTCCTACAGATGCTTGGGGCTGTTTATCGGAGATTTCGTTATACTACTGCCTGTGTAGAAATAATGATCGATAATGCCATGGCTCTTGAGCCTTACGATCTCCAGTCTGAAACGCACCCTGAAGGGGTTGTCATACGGGAACTCAGTGAGCGCCCTCGATTATACCTGGCCCAACAATTTCTCACTGATCATGAATGTGCCCATCTGATTCGGATTGCACGGCCTCGCTTGGTGCCCGCCATGGCCTATAATCGGGCAACCGGGAGCGGGCAACAGGTTTATAACCGTAATAATACCTATGCCATGTTGTCTTATTATGAAGATGAGGTGGTTTCAGCCATTGAAGAGCGGATTTCAAAATTAACCGGCTATCCCAAGACCCATTCCGAAGCGATTCAGGTCCTTCACTATAACCCAGGAGAGGCTTTTTTGCCCCATTACGATTTTTTCCCCCCACAGGAGCCCGGATTTAAGAAGCATTTGGAAATCATGGGCCAGCGTATGATCACAGTCTTAATGTACCTCAACCATGTTACTGCTGGTGGTGAAACGGATTTCCCCAAGATTGGCATTCGGGTCATGCCACAACCAGGCAGTGCCTTGGTGCTTCATAACACGCTAGATGACGGTGAGCCGGATATGATGTCGCTTCATGCGGGAAGTCCGGTCGTCGAAGGTGAAAAGTGGCTTGCCGTCACGTGGATTCATCAACAGATCTTTCCTATCACCAATTCTCGATTAGAGCAGGAGCCGTTTCGGATCTTGAAATCCGGTCGTTCTGATAGCCTCTTTTTCGGTTGAGAGAAACGATTGAGCCAGAAAGCGTATCCGATTACTGGCCATAGTATCTTTGCTGAGGGTAGGCATAAGGCGAAAAACCATTCACCCCTTGCGGTGTTCCAGCCGGAATATAGCAAGGATACGAAGCATTCCAAGTCGGTGCATAAGACGGATACCATCCGTAGGGATTGGTGTAATTCTGAGGAGCATAAGCAGGCCATGGTGAGGCCGGTATATTGGCATAGGGATTGGCTGGCGGCATGATGCCTGGATCGTAACCAGGTTGATTATTGGGTTGTTTGCCTTGGCTGTTCGCTTCACCATTTTGTGGCTCTTTGGATTTACTGCGGCGTGCCTGCCATTCGGTCCATTTAATGGCGATATAGGGCTCAACTATCCCCAGCAATGCAATGGTGAGTACTGTGCTGGCCGCTCCCAGAAGGACATACTTGCCCAAAGGTGAAAGTTTACCCAATTCTTCGTAGATGGATTTCCCTGCTCCCTGTTCCATGAATTCTTGAACTTCAACCCGGCGTTTGAGCACCTGGGTGTTGCCCAGTTGTTTGAGCAATCCGGGATCCAACAGTTTCGCAGCAACTCGTTTAATCGCCGGTGTTGCGAGAATCCAGACGCTCCATCCCAGGAGGGAGTCCACAAATCGTTCCCGGTACTCGATATCATCCCGGCTGGTGGTGAGGCGTGAGAAGATCAAAAAGGCAAAACAGGCTGCCATCTGATTCTGAGTGGTGAAGGGGAATCCTTTACCAAACTCAAAGATTCGACCTAAGCTTCCTAAAAATGCTTTAAAACCGCGGTTTCTGAGAACGTTTAAGGTAAAGGCTTCTCCTAACGCCTTAAGCCCGCCATTGGAGAGTTTTGTGGTATCAAATAAACCCAAGGCAAAGGGCAAGGGGATGAGTGATCCCAGAAGCGGCAGAGGGTTTCCGGATTTCAAAGATTTGCTTAAAAAGGGAAACCAACGCTCATGCCATGATTTTCCTTGATCCTCTTTGACGGATCGATCCGGGCGAAGCCCCTTTGCCCCTGGGTAACTATCGATCCCATCAATTTTTTCGGTGATCCATCGATTAAGATAGGGCACAGACATGGTCATGGTCATGGCCAGGCCAAGTCCCAAGGGGATCCGCCAATGGCTTATTCTGAGGGTATTTTGAAGAATTTCAGCCGCCTTTACGCCCCATTCGCCTTCGGCAGCCGAGGATACCTTGCTGCGGATAAAGCGACCGAACTTGGAGGCATCTTCCAAAAGCGTATCGAGCTGAAAACTGGTTTCACCCATTC
>JANWKX010000073.1 GCA_025451145.1 Vampirovibrionales bacterium | reverse complement strand
TGACCTGAAGTCCAGAATCTCTCAGATTAAGGGCATGAGGTCGACCTTGATTGCCATACCCTATCATGGCAATGGTTTTAGATTGCAAACAAGTCAGATCAATTTGTGCGTCTTTGAAAATCTTCATCGGCCTTGGCTTTAGACAAATCGTATTGGCCTCATTATAATAGGGATTCACATGGTATTAAAGGATTTATCGCTGTGGAAGAGCAAACTAAATCAGCAGTTGAAACTCTGGAATCTTCAGAAGGCCCATCTGCTTCGAGGATTCGGGCAAGTCGCATTGAAAAAATGGAAGCTTTGCGGGCAGAAGGTATCGAGCCTTATCCCTATAAATTTGATAAAACCCATGAAAATGCGGCCTTGCAGCGCAAGTATGAAACGTTACAAGCCGGAGAAGAGACTGAAGATATCGTTCGGGTTGCAGGACGAATTATGGCGTCCCGAAACACAGGGATGTTTATCGATTTATTGGACAGCTCTGGGAAAATCCAGATCTTTTGCCACAAAGAGAATCTTACTGAAACTGATTTAAAGCTGTTAAAACGGCTGGATGTGGGCGATATCATCGGTGCTGAGGGCACGGTTCGCCGAACCCCTCGGGGAGAGCTTTCCATTAAAGTCCAAAAATTGATGCTCCTTTCAAAATCACTGTTGCCCTTACCAGAGAAATTCCACGGCCTGACCGATAAGGAAACCCGATACCGTCAGCGCTATCTCGACCTGATTATGAATGAGGAGGCCCGTGACACCCTTCGGAAGCGAAGCGGCATTGTTTCAGCAATTCGCCAGTTCTTTCAAGAGCAAGGTTTTATGGAAGTCGAAACGCCGATGCTTCAAACCCTCGCAGGTGGTGCTGCGGCACGGCCCTTTGTGACCTACCACAATGCGCTGGACCTGGAAATGTACATGAGGATTGCCCCGGAATTATACTTGAAGCGACTGATTGTTGGGGGGATTTCGGAGAAAGTCTTTGAACTCAATCGTAATTTCAGAAACGAAGGCCTTTCTCCGAAGCATAATCCGGAATTTACCATGCTGGAAGCCTATCAGGCCTATGCCGATTACCACGATATGATGGATCTGACTGAAAACCTGATGAGCGAAGTGGCCCAAAAGGTCCTTGGCAGCCAGACCATTACGTATCAAGGACGCACCATTCATCTTGAAAAACCCTGGAAACGGATCACGATGATTGACGCCGTACGTGAAGAAACAGGCTTGGATTTCGATAAAATCTCCACCCGTTCGGAAGCGGAAGCGGCGGCGAAAAGCATTGGTCTTGAAGTTGAACCGGCCTGGGGCTGGGGAAAAATCCTGGAGTTTATCTTTGAGGAACGGGTTGAGCCCAAGCTGATTCAACCAACCCATGTCATTGACTATCCCAAAGAGACCTCACCTCTGGCCAAAGTGCATCGAAAGGACAGCCGATTGGTTGAACGCTTTGAAACGCGGATCAACGGTTGGGAAGTGGCTAACGCCTTTTCCGAGCTTAGCGATCCCCTGGATCAGAAAGCCCGATTTGAGGCCCAACTGGCGGCTCGGGAATCCGGTGATGATGAAGCCCATCAGCTTGATGAAGATTATGTGACGGCCCTGGAATTTGGTATGCCACCGACAGGTGGTCTGGGTGTTGGCGTTGACCGACTCATTATGCTGCTAACAGATTCGCCAAGCATCCGAGATGTCATTGCATTTCCCACCATGCGCCCCCGGTAAAGGTGCCCACTCAATCCGCTTAAGCACTTTCACGCGACTTTGCTGAGACTTTCCTTGCTTTCACACTCAGTAAAGGATACAGTATGGAAAACAATTGATGGAAGGCGTTGACGATGATCCAAGCTGTGGAAGAGACAGAGGCTTACCAGTATTTATTGGATATCAACCAGATTATGGCGGTACTTCCCCATCGCTACCCGTTCCTTTTGCTCGATCGCATCGTAAAGTACGAGCCTGGTGTGGCCATCGAGGGCTACAAAAATGTCTCCATCAATGAACCGTTTATGTCCGCCTACCAGCCTGATAATCCCGTTTTCCCTCCCACATTGATAGTGGAAGCCCTAGCTCAACTTGGTGGTGTCATGGTGGCCAATCTCCCTGAAGGCAGGGGCAAGCTTGGGTTGCTAATTGGTATTGAAGAAGCCCGAT
This sequence comes from Vampirovibrionales bacterium, assembly GCA_025451145.1. Classification (GTDB taxonomy): domain Bacteria; phylum Cyanobacteriota; class Vampirovibrionia; order Vampirovibrionales; family JAGQHJ01; genus JANWKX01. The sequence continues at coordinate 4,416 of JANWKX010000073.1, read as the reverse complement.
TTTACGAACCCATCTACCCAGGGGATCAGCTTTATCTCAGATCAGAACTCATAAGAATTCGAGGAAACCTAGGCAAGGCCAAAGGCCAAGCCTCTGTGAATGGAAAAGTGGTGGGAGAGGGGCGAGTCCTGTTTGCCCTTGCCCCAAATAAAGATTAAAAGATTTATAGCACTGTTTTCTTTACGTTGTCTGGAATTTTAATGAGACTGGACTTAAGTTTGTGATACCCTGTTACCTCAATGTTGCGTTGAAGTCGGTGGTTGAATCCTTTCAATGAAAGCCTTGATTCTGGCGGGCGGATCCGGGACCCGATTATGGCCATTATCGAATACCCATGAGCCCAAACAGTTGGTTCGGCTTGCTGGAGATTATTCCTTATTGCAGCAGACGATCCTGCGTTGCCAAGCCATGGACGTGCATTCGGAAATCTTGATTTTGACCAGCCCAATTTATGAGAAACAGGTCAGAGCGCAGGCCTCAGAAGTGAGTACGAAACTTCCAATTCGTATTTTGAGTGAACCCTGCCAGCGCAATACAGCCCCGGCCATTGCCTTGGCGTTATCCGTTTTAGCCAGTGAATCTTCTGTGGAACTGATTAACCTTTTCCCGGCGGATCATTATATTCCGCAGGGAGATTGGCCTCGTTTGGCTGAATCTTTAAAACGGGCCGCTCACTTCGCGCAAGAGGGAGCTATTGTGACCTTCGGCATTATCCCCACCGAGCCGGAAACTGAATATGGCTATATTCAGGTTGATTCAAGCATTGATATCACAAAGCCCAACCCACAGCCTTACTTTCCGGTCTGTCGATTTATTGAAAAGCCTGATAAGGATTTAGCCCAACAGTATCTTCAAAGCCGTTGTTACCTCTGGAATTCGGGAATGCTGGTCTTTCACCCTGAAACCATTCGCCAGTCCCTCCAGCAGCATGTCCCAGAGATTGGTCATTTACTAACCCCTGGCTCTGGCAATGCCGTCTTTGAGCAATTTCACCAAATGCCCAATATTTCCATTGATTATGCCGTACTGGAAAAGACGGATAAAGCCTTGGTAATTCCCTTAAACATTGGCTGGTCGGACATGGGGTCATGGGAGAGCCTCTTTAAAAGCTTTCCAACCCTTGAGAATGGAAACGTCTATCTGGGAGCAAATCCAGACCAATGGGTTTCACTGGACAGTGACAGAAGCCTTCTGATAGCTCACCATTCAAATCAAAAGTCTATTGTGACCATTGGCTTGGAGGAGACTGTTGTTGTCGATTCACCTGAAGGCTTATTAATTGCCAAGCGGGATCAAGCTTCACGGATTGGGGCCGTTATGAAAACCCTGGAAAAGCAATCCTCTCAAGAGCATTGCCTGGCGTATCCATGGGGAAATATGAACATCCGATGGCAAAAAACATCTTCTAGCCAGCCCCAGAATTCACCGCTGGTCCTGGCCGAAATCACCTTCCATGCCCATCAAACATTATTCGTTTCGGCTCCGGAATCAGGCTATTCCCATTCACTAAGCCTTTATAGAGGCGAAATCATCTGTTTAGGTGAAGAGAACAGGTATCAGGACGGGCAAACACTGGTTGTTGATGGAACGGTAATCTTAAAAACCGGATCTGAGTCGGTGGAACTTTTTCAATTCGGGCCATTGGATGTCATACTGGCAATGTGGGAGGGCGTAGAGAGTCTTTTAGAGGGCATTGAAGAAATCCTGCCTCTTCTGCCTGAAACAATTGCGATTTAGACCCAATAACAACCATTTAAATAGGCCCCATAGGCTTTAAATCAGCCCCCTGTGGTAGAATAGGCCTTAGATTAAACTCAAACCCGACCAATTGATTTGGTCAAGAAAGAAGGGAGCCAGTTGGGTTGATTCATGGTTAAAATTGCCCTGACCATCCAGGAACAGCACTATGGCGGAGCCTCTAAACAGGTTTTCTGGATCCTGGAGGCCCTTTGTGCCAATGGATTAAAACCAATTCTCATTACAAATGCCGCCAACAGTTGGCTTGGAACAGAAATTCGCCGGTATAACCTCCCTGTCAAAATCTACCAAAGTAGCTGGATTCAACGAAATATTCACCCGATTAAGGATGGCCTAGCCCTCGGCTTTATCAGTTATGTCCTCTTGAAAGAAAAACCGGATATTCTTTTGATGGGAGGGGCTAAATTGGTGGTTCAAGGCGCCATTGCCGGATGGATTTGCCGAACGCCTCGCCGAATTGCCCATATCCATGGATTAGGCGCCCCACCCGAATCCAGATTTTTAGAGGCCGTTTTTGTTCTGAATCGATTGATTGCCAGGTTGGGAACGGCCTTTATTACGGTTTCCGATTATGACGCCAACACCATGATAGATAGACACGTCGTTCATCCTAAACAGGTCACGACCATTCGTAACGGCATCGATATCCAGCAGATTCGACAAGGCAGGCGGGGTGTGATTCGGGAGCGCTTCAAGATCCCTGAAGAAGCCTTGGTTATTACCATGGTCGGCCGTTTTACAAAGCATAAACGCTATGACCAGTTTCTGACGATGATGGAAGCCCTCTGTGAAACCTATCCTCAGGTCTATGGTCTATTGGCCGGTGATGGGCCAATGAAGGACATTTTACAGGCAAGAATTGATTCAAAACCTTATGCCAACCGAATAATTCTCACTGGGTTTATCGATAACATTGCCGATGTTTATGCCGATAACGATATTTCCGTTTTACTAACGGATTTCGAGGGGCTTCCCAACAGCTTAACAGAGAGTACAGCGGCCGGACTGCCGATTATTGCCAGTCACGTCTGTGGCATTCCTGAGGTGGTCCACCATGGCCAAAATGGATTTTTGGTTCACTCTCCCGATGATGCCATCGAATTTGCCAAACAGTTAATCGAAAATACCGGGCTTAGAAATGCCATGGGGCAAAACAGCGCTGCTTTTGCCGATCAAGACTTTGATCATCGGTACCAGATCAACCAGGTATTGAGTTTTATGAACGCAACTGAGCAAACAAAAGACTTGTCGCCAGTAGCGGTTGGGTAAATCAGCCTATTTCCACCAGATCCCGAGGCCGAGGAGATATTGACCCACCATAGAAACCATTCTATTCATCACCAGGATGGGTCTAGCGTGGATGAGCATAATGACATCATTGGGCTCCAAGGCCAAGTCATTTTCATAGCTGTTGACCAGGAGCTTATGTACTTTGCCGGGTTCCTTCGGATCCGGGCGTAAAATGACCACTTTTCTCAGGTTGGCCAGATTGTTGACATTTACCTGAGATAAGGCGTTCAACAAGGTCATCGAACGGGAATCCAAGGTTACTTCTGACATGGCCCCTGTATGAGTGGCAAGACCAATAATCCTGACGACCTGCCGATTAGGCGTTAATGTCGATGCGCCAACAGAAATGGATGGGTATTTTCCACGTTCTACTTTGGGGATCGTGACCGTATCGCCCGGCGATAGGATGACATCCTGGCTACTGTCGCCGTCAATCATGGCCAACAGGTTCACCGTTGTTTCCTTACCGTTTTCTTCGTTGGTGACATGGACGTGTTCGATGTCAGATGTCGGTAAAATACCGCCCGCCAATGAGATAAGCTGGCTGATATGGGCTTCAAATATTCGTTGTGTCTGCCCCGGCTTTGTTTCATTAATACTGGCAAAGGCTTCTTGATTCAAATCAGGAATATTTGAGGTTTGATAGGCTCCTGGGTGATGGATTTCACCGGTCATATAGACCGTAAACGGTCTCATGGATTTTAGAGTGACGTATACGTGAGGCTTGACCATATAATAAGAAGCCATTTGCTGAAGCATATCAGTCACTTGAGAGAGGGACATGCCTGCAATGGTAAAGGTTCCAAAGGGTGGAATGGTTGTATTGCGTCCTTGCCGAACCACAACGTCAAACATGTCTTTTAAACTATCCGCATTTGTGGGTCGTTGAGCGTCTTTATCAAACTCTTCAATGGCAATACCCGGAATAGAAATACTAATGACATCGCCAGGGCCTAAGGTATAGGGAATACTGCTGACAGCAACCTGACCTTTTAAAACCGCAGCCGTATCGGCCGCGCCTTTATCCACATGAACCCACTGATTGGCGATATTCTGAAAGTAAGCGTCTTCAGGAGCCAGCGGATCCTTAGGTTTCTTGGGCGCATCCTCCGAAATCATGCTGACAGTCTTTTGAGCCTCTTTCATCTTAGGCTGTGAGGTTTGCTTCTCTTTAATAATGGATTTGTTAGAAGCTGTAGTCTCTTGTATCTTTGTTGTAGCTGCCGCTTTAGGGTGAGTATGTTTTTTGGCCTTTGCAATATCAATCTCTTTAGATTTATTGGATTCTTGAGCCTTTTCAATACTAGCCTCTCTCGGCATTTTGGCTTTATGGGCTTTTAAAATATTGGCCTCTTGAGACTTGGAAGA
>JANWKX010000072.1 GCA_025451145.1 Vampirovibrionales bacterium | reverse complement strand
CCCGGTTGATTGGATTGATACCCATAGGCAACCCCTTTGACGGCGCCTGGTCCATCTCCTCCACCTCTGGTGGCCGTTCCGTTTTGGAGCATTTGATTCATGTAAGTTTGGATAGCCGCTCTATCGGTTGCATCCAGATTTAAGGCATCAATCTGTTGAGCCAGCGTTTTTTGATCAAGCTCGGTTCTTAAGGCCGCATAATTTTTTAAATTATTGCCGAAATCCTGGATAATGGATGCTTCGGTTTGACCGCTCAGTCTATCAGCAGGATGTGACAACAGGTAAAGGTCTTTATCCATTGCCTGCTGATCCGCGATGACACTCGATTTGACTTCACTGGCCGCGCTAAAAATAGGTAAGCCAAAAAAGCCATAACCTCCGCTGAGAACGGCCCCAATAATGCCAACCGTCATGACGGCATTGCCAGCGATTCGCCGCACAAGTTTCATAGGCCCTGAAAAACGAGGCATGTCTCCCGTGGTCATCGATCTCCGGTATGCTTGGGGCTTATAGGCCTGTGGATAGGCGACAGTTGAACGAAATGATCGATGGAGTGGCGAAACGGATATCAGATTCATGGTCACTATCTCAGCCCTGGCTTTTATTTAAAATATTCAAGTTTTAATTATAACTTAACGTCTATTTTTGGGGTTGAATTATGAATTTTCCGTAACGTCTGGGCTATATGGGCTTAAACAATGAACTTAGCCCTAGGAAGGGGTGTTTGAGAGTGGGAACGGACCCTCAATAGAGGGGATTCATAGTGGCCCAAACAAAAACCAGGAGTCCTGATTAAAGAACTCCTGGTGAATCAAAAAATGTTTTTGAAAGGGCTTATTTCAAGCGGCTTTCGGCCACTTCCCAGTTGATGTTTTTGAAGAACGCATCAATGTATTGAGGACGCCCAGTGGGTGAATAGTCTTCAATATAAGCGTGTTCCCAGACATCCATGACCAGAATGGGTTGGTAACCGGCAGGATGACCGTATTCATGATCGCTAATCCAGAAATCATAAAGACGCCCAGAGTGGGGATCTTGATACAGAATAGCCCAGCCGACGCCTCTCATGGCGCTGGTTTTTCTGAAATCCTGTTCCCATTTTTCATAGCTGCCAAATTGCTCTTCAAGCTTTTTGTAGAGCTTGGAGCTGGGGCTTAAAGCGCCACCGTTGGTTTTCAGGTTATCAAAATAATATTCATGAAGAATGATACCATCAAACTCAAAGCCAAAACGGCGCTTTAACTCAGCGTATTCCGGTGTTCCGGCCTGTCCGGCATCCAGAATCTGATGAATTTTTTCAACCAGGGTGTTGGCATTGTTGACATAGCCTTGATAAAGCTTGTAGTGGTTTTCTAATAAGCCTTTGGAAATCCCATCTAAGCCACTTTGAATGACAGGAAATGTTTTGGCTTCAAATTTTTCTAAAACGGCTGCGGGCATTAACTGACCTCCTTCTACGACAACTTGACTAAACAAGAGGTTGTCGAATGACCTATGCACTATAGCACAAAGGTGAAACAGAGAATACCTCTGACGTGCTCTTGACGCCCGATATTTAGGCAGTGAAGGGGTGTTGGTGGGCTATGCCGATAGGCTCGCCCGTTTAGACAATATTTTCTTTTAGGGCTTTAATGGCGGCTTGTACCCGATCGTCTACCGAAAGCTTTGACAGGATATTGCCCACATGGGCTTTGGTGGTATGGATACTAATGCTCAGGGTATCTGAAATGTCCTGATTGTTTTTCCCCATGACAATCAATTGCAGGACTTCCTTCTCTCGCTCCGTCAGCCCTAGGTCTTCCCCTTTGACAGTGGGTTCTCCGGTGAGCTGGGGGATGCCTGTCGAAGCTGGCGGATCGGCCAGCGTGCAAAGGACGACTGAGGCAATGGCCGGATCAAGCCAGGCAGCCCCTTCAAAAACGCTTTCAATGACCTGAACCAATCTGCTGGGCTTGATATCCTTCAGGACATAGGCCTGAGCCCCGGCAGCAAGGGCTGCCATGACTTCTTCCGGTTGGTTGTGGGAGGTCAGGATAATAATCTTGATGTTTGGCCAACGGCGTCTGACCTCTTGGGCCATCTCGATGCCGTTCATTTGAGGCAGGCCTAAATCTAAAATGAGCACATCCGTATCGGTTTCAGCGAGTTGGCCTAAGCCATCCTCAGCAGTTTCAGCCTCTCCCACAAACTGAATATGCTGAAAGTCACTGAGCGCAGAGATCAATCCAATGCGACTGAGGTAATAGTCCTCCACAATAAAACTGCGGATGGGCTTCGTTGTCGGGGTGATATCTTTAATTTCCATAGTCCAGTTTCAGCTATCCTTTTCCGTCAGTTCCAGTATAATTTATAAAATAACACGCTTCCATATCTCATTTCACCCAATGAAATGAAGTTACAGAGATTTTGCCACGTTATGACGCCCTTCAATCGGAAAAGTTTGGCCGCCTCGGTTAGCCTTGTCATTCTATGGGCGACCCTTGGAACGGTGTTTCATTCGGCAGAGGCAGCTCGGAAATACTATCCGGAAGGTTTTACCCCGCCCATCGATGAGGGTTCAACCGCAGAGAAGAAGCCTATGCCCAAACCGATTCCTTCCGAGACGGAGCTGCATCAGCAAATTATCATTAAAACCGTTAAAATTCCGTCAAAACACAAAGATCCTCTTCAGGAATGCCTTGATGAACAGCATTATTATGAGGCCCTTCGCCTGGTAAACAGTCGATTGGCCCACTCCCCGGGTAATCCTCAACTCATGCTGATTCGTGGAAAAATATTGGCGGAACGAGGCGAATATGCCAAAGCCAAGTCCTCATTTCAAACGATTTTGACCCATCGCAGGACCACAGTTGATCTCAAGGTCCAGGTGCTGAATGCCCTTGGAAATGCTCAGCTTCGGGAAGCCCAGCAGGCCAAAAGCCTTGATTCGTTAAGTCCCTATCAGCAAGGGCTGTCTGATGCCAAAGCCTCTTTTCATCAGGCGTTAACATTGAAACCCAAGGATTATGAGGCCATTGCAGGCTTGGTCTCTATTGAATTGACGGAGTCTGACGTCGAATCCGCAAAGAAGATTCTGGCCCCGGCCCTACATGGCGCACCGACGAACCCGTATCTTCAATTGGCCCAGACCCAGATCCTTCTGGCTGAAGATAGGGCGGATGAATTATTACCGATTATTTTTAAGGTAAAACACAGTGTACAGCCAACCATAAGCCTGGACCTGCTTACTGCCAAAGCCTTTTATGCCGTCCATCGTTATGATGACGCGATTATCCAACTGCAACAAGTCCTGGAACGTGTGCCGGAGCAGCCTGAGGCTGTTAAACTGTTAAGCAAGTCCTATGAAGCTAAAAACAGGCCAGAGACAGCGGAATCTGTCTTGTTGAAGGCCATTGCGACGCACCCGGAGGATTCGGATTCGGTTCACTCGCTGTTGAAAATATACGCGCAAGAAGGTGATAGCCAACGCCAGATCCTCCTCTTGAAGAGCGTTCTTCAACAACGTCCTGGGGATATTGGGTATACCTCAGCGCTAATGCAGGTTCAACAAGAAGAAGACCAGTGGGAGGATGCTTATAATACTGGGCTTGACTTGATTTCTGAGTTAAATCCTGCCCCGACGGAAGCCAGTCCTGAGTTCGATCACTTTATCACGTTATTTTCAGAGTCCGCCTATTTACAAGGTAAGCGAGCCTTGGATCGGCAGCAATTTTTATCCCTTCCTGCCATTCATCAGGTTCAGGCGTATTTATTGAGCCAATTGGCCAGAAACCCCAAGGACTTAGAAGCTCGATTGAGCCTGCTGATGTTAGATCCCATGGCGATATTACCGGAGCTTCCAACGCCATTGACGCTTACCGCAGAAGACACCATGGTCCGACTGAAAATCGCTTTTTTGCAAGGCAACTGGCAAATTCATCAGGCCCTTATAAACCGATTATTACAAGACAATACCATCTCTGAAGATTCTGCTGATGATTTTTTAGCCTCATTGAAGCATTTATGCGATTATGATGCGGCCATGCGCCTAGGCCATCAGCTGGCGCTACGGTTTCCTGGCTCAAAGTCCATTGCGCGCTTAAACCAGGAAATTGCTCTGGCTCAAGAGACATCAGAGGAAAAATATAAGGTTTTAAGGATGTTACCCTCCTCCATGCCAGAGGCTTATTGGAAAGGTCCGGCCGAAGAGGCCCTTCTGGTTTCAGATAACGATTGGCAACTCCATGCCTGGATCGCCAATTCACTGATGGCCCGAAAAGACTATCGATTGGCACTGATTCAACAAGAGTTGGCCGCCCGATACGCCCTCTCTAAAAGCGACAAAAGTCGATGGCTTAAAAAAGCCCGAAAAACGGAGAAACACATAAATCATTAATAGGATTGGCTAATCCTACCTCAGAATAAAGCTCACGCTTGAAGCAATAAATATTCAATCGGAAACATTGCGCTGTACATATCGCTTAATAAAAGAGCAATATTGTGATTTGAGCTTCTTTAATGAACATGCTTTTACGCATTAGAATCAGGTCAATATTAGATGAGTGTTCATCTTCAACATACTTTGCTTGGTAGACAATATGCTTTGGCTTTGAAATTAAGGTTTGGCTCAGACGGTAGGCCTCAGACATCTCAAAGCCCAAGTGGCCTGTCAGCAAATCAAGATACGTTTGAAACGGCTTCTCAATCTTCTACTCCTGGTGAGGATTTCAGCGATGCGCCAAGCGTCCCAAGAGAGCCGTATGATGCAAATGTACCGGCTTTATCTGCTTTTTCAAGTTGTCGTTTATTGACGTTAAAAGGTATTTATTCGGAAAAACTGAATAGGCTTTTAATTGCGATTGAAAAAGCCGATCCGCAATCCATACGGGCCTTAAACCAGCTCGCACTACGGAAAACAGTCAATGATAGTACTATCAAGCATTTGCTTCAACTCGCCGGTGATGACCCGGTCAAAGCGGCTCAATCCATCAAAGCGCTTGAATCTGAACAATTGAGCCTTCATGGACTCGCAATATGTCCATATGCGTTTACACCTAGAACTCGCGCTGAGTTGATTTCTGAAAAGTCATTACCCGAAGACTTGCTTAATCTTGAAGAGATGAAAGACAAAGGGATGTCCGTTCTGGATGTGGGCGCTGGTTACGGCAAGCTGGTTAAGGATTTACAGGCAGCCGGTATCCATGCAATCGGCCTTGATAAAGAGGCTTCACCAAACCAGCCCCCTGGATTTATTCATGCGGACGCGGAGCATATTCCTCTTCCTGATCAATCCGTTGATAGGGTTTACTCAACCTGGTCGATGTTTTCTGCCTGGTATATCGAAGATTTAGGCATTCAATCCCGTATCTTAAACGAAATATCTCGGGTTTTAAAACATGGCGGAGATATTATATTATCTCCTGTTGATTTGGAGACAATGAAATACTTACTGAAGCGTCATCCAGAGCTGGAATTGGCGCGTTATGGGACTATCATTGAAAAAGCCCCACAAACATACTGGGTTAAGTTGATTAAAAAATAGGCCATCTCATCTTGGGCCGTGTTGATTTATCAACTTGTTACCTGAACGGTTGGTTATAGAAGCGCTTAGAACGCTATTTTCAATCGCAAAAGTAACGCCGAAAAATCCCAAGACTGGATTCGCTATCTTGGCAATTCCGATTTTCCCTGTATTTACTAACATTCAATTGAGTCATTCACTCAGATACAAATGATTTAGTGACAAATACAGGAAGATGGAGGTTAGATTATGTCTTTAATGAGACCTTTTACACCCGGTCAGACGGATCTGGATCGGGTGTTTAATGAACTGGAGCAGGAATTTATGTCGCCCTGGTTTGGTGGTCGTGGACGTCGATACTTTGAACCTACCCGGGAATTTGCGGTGACAACTTTTGCACCGCCTGTCAATGTCATCGAAGAAGAAAAGGATGTCAAGGTGAAAGCGGTGGTGCCAGGGATTAAACCTGAAAACCTGGAAATTGAAGTCACCGAACACACTCTGACCATTAGCGGCGAAGCGAAAAAAGAAGAAGCTGAGGAAAAAGGGAATTTTTATCGCCGTGAAATTAGCCATGCCAATCTGTATCGCCGTATTGAACTGCCGACAGATGTTGATGGGAATAAAGCCAAAGCCGATTTTGAGAATGGCATCCTCACCGTGACCATTCCGAAGTTGGAGCAAACTCAAAGACACCGGATTAAAATCAGTTCCAAGTAAGTTCGAACCCAAAAGCTGAGCTAAAAGGAGCATTTTCGTTGCGGCACCTGAGACGTCAGGAACCCCAGAATTTGCTCCTTTTTGGGTTTTAGATGTTACTCATAGAAGGCAACAATCACTTGCAATGCCTTTTCTTAGAAATAAGATACTGAGTAACGCCCGCCAGAAAATAGAAAATAAAAAGCAGAAATCGGGTGATTTCTGCTCAGAGGCGCTAGACGGATGTTTGGTGTAAGGAAAATCGGAAGACGTTATTGAACGAGGCCAATCAGCGTTTGAATGACCTGACTTTGAGTGGTGACCACTTTGCCGTTTGCTTCAATGGCCCGTTGAGCGATCATCATGTTGGTAAACTCCTTGGCGACATCCACGTTGGAGGACTCCAGGGCGCCACCAGTAATTTGGCCAACACCGTTACTACTGCCGATGCCAAGATTAACCGTTCCAGCGTTTGGCGCGATACCGAAGTTATTAGATCCTTCGCTGAGCAAACCGGAAGGGTTACCGACGATTGCCATTCTCAATTGGAATTGTTGAGGGGTGAGCGCAGCATTAAGAACAGTGACTGTACCAGTCGTCCCTGAACCGGATGTCGAAAACGTTGATCCATCTGATGTGAGGTCCATAACTTCTCGCTGGTTTGTACTGGTCGGATCGGTTCGAACGGTGATCCGGTCGCCATTGGAATAGGTTGCGGTCACATTGCCTTCAACACCGAGAGAAAAGTTCTGTAGTGTCACATCTTGTTCCTGGACAGTCCCACCAAACATAGGAGCCGGCATCGCAGAAACGCCCTTAACCCCTATCCAGGTATGGAGAACCTGATTGCTTGCATTGTACTCCTTGAATAGTGCAAAAGAGTTGGGGATATTCACTGGCGTGACGGTTAACGGGTTATCCCCATTGACTGTAGCAGTTCCCAAGACTTTGTTTCCATCGGCTGTAACCAGATCGCCACTGCCATCCAGGGTGAAGTTTCCTGCGCGGGTTAAGTAATATGCCCCGGCACCTGATCCTGCCCCGGCGGTTGCGACATTCGGTTCTAATACCGTGAAGAATCCATTGCCCTGGATCATAAAATCAGTATCCCGACCTGTAAATTGACTTCCGCCTTGTGAGAAGTTTTGAGTGATATCGCCAAGAGCGACCCCATCACCCACTTGCTCAGGGTTTGTCCCACCAACGTTACCTGTCGGGGTTGTCCCAGCGCTATAGGTTTGAGAAAACAAGGTCTGAAAATCAGCTTGGCTGGATTTAAACGAAACAGTGCTGATGTTTGCAATGTTGTTTGAGATGACATTTAATGCGGTCTGGTTGGCGTCAATGCCGGAAACCGCTGTATACATACCTGTACCCATATCTAATTAACCCTCCGATAGTTCGCTTCTCTCTTAATCATAAATTCTCTCAATTCCAGTCATTAATTCGAATAAATCTTGCTGATTTGATCCAATGTATAAGTTGTCCCATTAATCGAGAACCCGGCGGTCCCGTTGGAGATACTAATGCTTGGGATCTGGCCGGTCACGATGTTTCCGTTACTATCTTTGACATCAACCGTTTTTCCGACCAACGAGCTGGCTTGGCTCATCAGGCTACTGTTTTGCACAGCTTGTGTTAATTGATTCATACTATCCATTTGCGCTAGTTGTGTCTGTTGATTTAAGAAACTATTGGTATCAACCGGGTTCATCGGATCTTGATACTGAAGCTGCGCTAGTAACAATTGCATAAAGTCAGCTTTGTCTAAGGTATTACTCCCTAAATTCTGTTGTCCCCGTTGAAAATTGACCTGGTTGGTATCCGATTGCATTTGGGTCAGGGTATTGTTAATCGACGAAACTGTTGACATCATTTTCCTCCTTACGTTCTCTCTCTCTAGTCTTGCGCTCAGTTTACATCAGACTTTTATATCAACTTGGCCCGGAGGTAAGGATGACACGCTGGTTGTTCCGAGAACTTCTTCACCCTCGGCATCCGTGCCGAAGGATGTGTTTGAAGAAGTCTCTTCTCCTGAAAAGGAAGAGCTATCATCCGTGAAAGAGCCTTGTTGTAAAAAGTCCTGTGGATCAAATTGTCTGTTTCTATTTTGCTGCTGAGACTGTTGTTGAAACATGGCGGTTTGATCGGGGTTTTGGTGATGCTTGAAACTGCCTTGATTGGCGTTTTGATTGCCGCTATCAGAGACATCACCACCGGCATGGACAATGGTCAGCCTGGCAATTTTAATTCCGTTATCGCTAAAGGATTGGGTCAATTGGCTCAAATCTTTTTCCAGGGAAGCTTTTGCTTCAGGTGTTTCAGTAATAATCCTGGCTGAAACCTCTTTTTGAGCATTGGTTTGAATGGTAATTTTCACTGAACCCAACTCTTCCGGCTTGAGTTGAATGGTAATCTCCTGACGCCCATCTGCCAAGTTGACCTGGGTCGCATTCAGGATTTGTTCATGGGGTGGGATATTGGCGGACTGTAAGCCGACTTGCGAGTTGTTATTATCCGTGATTGCCATATTATTGGTATTGAGGTGCTGAGCATCCGGCATTGAGGACAAGCCACCCAATGTCAATAGATTAGTGTCATTAAGATTGAAGGCGCCCTTGTCGTCGGGGCTGGTATCGCCACCCGACGATTTATCATTTTGGCCCTGGTCTGAGGAGAACGAAATTTCCAGTTGAATTTGCTGGAGCGTTTTACTGCTTAAGGGCGGTTGTGGTTGAGCCGCTGTAGATTGCTGCAGCTTATCCATAACGTCCTTTAATGCCTGATGGGCTTCGGGAGGAGCTTGCTCCAAAATGCTTTGCAATTGATTGACCAAGGCATTGGTTTGCTGCGAACTCGATTCTGATGATTGGCTCGAATTTGACGCAACGGGCGTTGTCGGCTGCCCTTGATTTTGCTGCGGTTGAAGCAGCGCTTGAATTTTTTGAAGGATTTCTTCAGGAGATACGTTATTTTGCGTGACTTGAAATTGAGAATCGCTATTCTGGATAGCTTGCCCTTGGGTCGGAAGGCTATTATTCACGGAATTACTACTAGGAACGGGCAAGGTGGTATTGGAAACGGTTGGATTTTGAGTGCCCGTTGACGGTATCGTATTTCCAGATCCTTGTGGCAAGACTGTTCCATTAGCAGGAGTGCTCTGAGGGGCAATTCCGGCTTGCTGGAGCAGTGCGCTGATTTGAGCCAGAATGGTCTTGGGATCGACGGGTTGTGTATTGTCTTGACCTGTCGATTGGGCGATTCCTTGGCTCGGTTTCAATTGGCTCAAGAGATCTTCGATTTGCTGTAAGACGGCGCTGGCTGGATTCGTTGCCTGAGTACCTGTCTGAACACCTGTCGATTGTGTGTTCTGATCGGTGGTCACCGATGAGATTGTCTCTAAATCTTGTTCTGATTGAGGGAGGTTGACTTGTTGTGGGGGGCTTAATGAGGCCAACAAAGCTTGAATTTGAGCCAACAGGGTAGCATCCGGGCTTTGATCGGATTGTTGACCAGAGGTCCCCGTGGTGGTTGATGTTGTGTTATTCGTCGTTGGTGTGGGCGCATTGTTTGGGCTGGTCCCGGAAGCGGTGTCCTGGGTCCCTAACAAGTTTTGCCCTTCATCTGTTTGTGAGGATAATGATTGCTGTAGTGCCTTCATATCGGCAATTAATGATTGCAAGGATGCTTGAAGATCCGCTGGCAATTGATTCATCAAGTTTGTCAGCATCGTCACGGCCTGGTTTAACACGTCTGGCAAAGGCGTTGTTGCTCCTTGCCCCGTGTTAATGGTTTGCAGTTGCTGCAATACGGATGCCGTGTTCTGAGTGCCCGGTTGGCTAATGGCGCTTTGCAAATACTGAACAAAGCTTGTCACCAATGCCTGATCCGATGAGCCATCGGTTGTGGCGCTACCAATAGACGGCGAACCTGTTAAACCCGTATTGGATCCACTTGCCCCACTCGCAAGGGATGCTGAAAATCCGAGTAAATTTCCTGCAACCATTAAACGTTCTCTCTCTTTACTACCCTTCGATTTACCCTTAGATTGGTGATGATGTCCGTTATCGTTTTAACCGTGAAATGACGAGATCTTCTATCTCTTTGCTCTCTAGTTCCGCCAGGGCTTTGTTGTAACTGGCTCGTTGTTTCTCCTCCAATAATTCCAAGGAACGCTTTTTGACGTGTGCTCTTCTCATTTCCTCTCGGATACGTTCCAAAATCTTTCGCTCGTGCGCCAAAGTTTCTTGAAAATAGGCAACCTGCTTTTTCAAATATTGAATGTATCGAAACTGTTGCTGGGACACAACTGGATCAACGGTTTCAGACATTGGTTTTTGAAGGAATTCTTGCTGAATCAGGTGTTGGGTCTCATCCAAAAGTCGTTGAATCTCAATGACTTTATTTTGTTGGACCCCAAACCGATGCTGAACCTCTTCCAGTTGGCGAGCGCGTAACTCCAGAACAGGCCGAAGTTTAAATTTAAAAGCTTTAACCCCTATTTTCCCATCTCCTTCTCACTCTACCCACTTCAAAAAAAATGTATTGATCAAGAATATACTGTCAGCTTAGCTTAACCGATTAGCCAGTTGCCTCATGTTGGCGAAGGAGATCTGGGGCGATTGGCTCCAGTGTTTAATCGAGTTTTTAATCCTTTCTTCTCTGGAGAAGATGAGCGATACGTGCTATATCTTACTAAGTCGTTCTAAGGAGTAAGGTAAAGTTTTATAACAACTTTATTGGAAATGGGGGGCATTTTTTTCCTTCAGGATTTTTTATTCCGGTAACATCTTTATGGTATAAAACTTGTTTATCATTGGATTCAATAGGGGAATAGGAAAATATGGTTGAATCTCCAGGAGCACAGCGTGCCTCAATGCTATCCCAAATGTTTAAGCGAAAAAATTTGGATGAAATTCTGGCCACGTCCGAGAATGCCGAGCACCAGCTGAAGAAAACCTTAAGTGCCTTTGATTTGGTCATCTTTGGTGTCGGAGCCATGATTGGGGCGGGCATTTTTGTCCTGACCGGTTCTGCTGCGGCAGGTTCCGCAGGACATTTGGCTGCTGGACCAGCGTTAACCCTTTCTTTTGTTCTAACAGGATTGGTCTGCGCATTCTGCGCCTTGGCGTATGCTGAATTCGCAGCCATGGTGCCTGTTTCTGGCAGTGCCTATACCTATACTTATTCGACACTAGGACAGATGGCCGCTTGGGTCATTGGTTGGGCCTTGGTCCTGGAGTACGCTGTCGGTAACATGGCGGTTGCTGTTGGATGGACCGGCCACTTGCAAGAATTTTTGACCCATCACCTGGGATATCAACTCCCCATGGCGATTAGCGCCAATACCGTTGATATTGCCTTTGATACGGCAAGTATTAATCACAACCTGCTTTTAGCCACGCTTCCATTCAATGTCAGTGGACATGCGTTCTATTTGCTGGTGTATAAAGCCTTTAACGTGCCTGCGTTTTTGATTGTCGCGGCAATCACAGCTTTACTGTATGTCGGGATTCAAGAGAGCGCCAAGACAGCCGCTGTCATGGTTTTCCTGAAAACGGCAGTCGTCTTTTTGTTCATTGGCGTTGGAGCAAACTTTATCCTGGGTCAAGGCACTCATATGCCCTTTAACCATACGGATCTGTATCACAACTGGTTTGCCCATGGCTGGAAATCCTTTGCGCCTAACGGTGTTTCTGGGATTGTGACCGGCGCGTCAACCATTTTCTTTGCTTATATCGGTTTTGATGCCGTCTCAACCGCCGCCGAAGAAACCAAAAATCCGCAGCGGGATATTCCCATCGGGATTTTAGGCTCTCTGGCCATTTGTACCTTGTTGTACATTGCCGTATCCGCCATCATAACCGGGCTGGTTCCCTTGGCTCATATTAATAAGGAAGCTGCCGTTGCGGCCACCATGAGCTATATGGGCTTTGGTTGGGCTTCATTCCTCGTCAATATCGGTGCCATTGCCGGATTAAGCTCCGTCCTTCTGGTTCTTCAGATGGGGGGCATCCGGGTGTTCTACGCCATCGCCAGAGACAACCTTCTTCCCCCGTTTTTAGCAAAAGTTCATCCCAAATTCCAGACACCTTATGTATGTACAATCATTGTCGGAGCCTTTGTGGCGATTTTCTCATCTCTGCTACCCATCACCTTACTGGCTGAAATGTGCAATATCGGGACCTTGGGCGCCTTCATCGTGGTTTGTCTGGGCGTGGTGATCCTTCGTTTTACAGATCCGGAGCGTCCCAGAGCGTTTCGTTGCCCATTGGGCATTACCCTGCCTTTGATTGGGATTGCCGGTTGTATTTATATCGCGACCGGATTACCCAGTCTGACCTGGGTGATGTTCTGGGGCTGGTTTGCCCTGGGAATGATGATCTATCTGTTCTATGGCCTCCCCAATAGCGCAAAAGCCGAGGCACTGTTATCCGAAAAAAAGCTTCAGGCCAACCCCTCATTAACTCTGGTTAAAAAACCAGAAGAGCCGCATGTCGCATCGGCCTTGGAGACGGTCTAGCCTGAGACTAAGCTCAAACCATTGATCGATTCAAAAGAGGGACTGATTGGTCCCTCTTTTTTGTTGCGTTATCTTTATGCGTTATCGAACTTGGCCATTGTATTCCTGAAGCCTTTTATTTAAAACAAATACAGACCCGTTTCGATTGTCTGAACCGAAAGAGAAAGGGCTTTAAGATGAATGTCTCAACCAAGTGGGTAAACATCGATGTAGACGGCAAACCCATGGATGCCTATGTGGCATCGCCTGAAGGCTCGGGAACCTATCCCGGGGTCATTGTTTTTATGGAAATTTTTGGCATCAATGACCATAT
>JANWKX010000071.1 GCA_025451145.1 Vampirovibrionales bacterium | reverse complement strand
TGGAAGTGCTTCGGATTATTAACGAACCGACTGCCGCTGCTTTGGCCTACGGTTTGGACAAGAAAAACGATGAAACCATCCTGGTTTTTGACTTAGGCGGTGGTACTTTTGACGTCAGCATTCTGGAAGTTGGCGACGGGGTCTTCGAAGTGAAATCCACCAGTGGTGATACCCATCTTGGAGGGGATGACTTCGACGAAAAAGTCATGAACTGGATGGTCGATGAGTTCAAAAAGCAGGAAGGCATCGACCTGAAAAACGATAAACAGGCCATGCAACGTTTGAAAGAAGCCGCTGAAAAGGCGAAATGTGAGCTGTCCAGCGTGACTGAAACCAGTGTTAGCTTGCCGTTTATCACTGCAGATCAAAACGGTCCCAAGCACTTGGAACTCCGATTAACCCGTGCATTGTTTAATGAACTGACTCGGGATTTGGTAGAACGTTGTCGCGTTCCGGTTGAACAAGCCATTCGGGATGCTAAAATCAACAAAAGTGATATTGATGAAGTCGTCTTGGTAGGCGGCAGCACCCGAATTCCAGCAATACAAGATCTGGTTCGCCAAATGAGCGGCAAAGATCCTCATCAAGGGGTGAATCCGGATGAAGTAGTCGCCATTGGAGCAGCCATTCAGGCGGGTGTTCTGGCCGGTGAAGTCAAAGACATCGTCTTGCTGGATGTCACGCCGTTGACCTTGGGGATTGAAACCTTGGGCGGTGTGATGACCAAAATGATCGAACGCAACACCACCATTCCCGCCCAGAAGAAAGAAGTCTTCTCGACAGCAGACGACAATCAAACCAGCGTGGATATCTACGTCTATCAAGGTGAGCGCCCCATGGCTCGGGATAACAAACTACTGGGGAACTTCAGACTGGATGGCATTCCACCGGCACCTCGAGGGATTCCTAAAATTGAGGTAACCTTTGATATCGATGCCAACGGTATTTTGAACGTTTCCGCCAAGGATCAGGCAACCAGTAAGGAACAAAAGATTACCATTCAAGCCTCCACCAACCTGTCTGATGATGAAATCAAGCGGATGGTCAATGAAGCTGAATCCCACGCCTCTGAAGACACGAAGCGTAAAGAAGAGGTTGAAGTTAAAAATACTGCCGATGCGCTGGTTTACCAGGTTGAGCGTCAGTTAACTGACCTAGGTGACAAGGTGCAGCAATCCGAGCGGGATCGAATCAAAGGGTTGATCGATAACCTGAGAGATGCCCTGAAAAATGACAACTTCGATCAGATCAAATCCCTATCGGAGCAACTTCAACAAGCGGCTTATGCTCTGTCCACCCAGGCTTATCAGCAAGCTGAGACAGCCGGTGCGCAAGGCCCTTCAGAAGCAGGCGCACCTCCTCCAGAGGAAGAGGTGATTGAAGCCGAATTTACGCCAACCGATGAGCAATCCGGAGTCGGTTCACGGTAATTCACTGTCACAATAGATAAAAAATACTCAAGAGGGTTTTGCAAATTTGCAAAACCCTCTTTGGATTTCAACGCCTTGATTTTGCATCTCACCTTTGATATTTCCATGTGCATACGCTTTATCAAATGGGATCGAAGACAAATGCCCGAAGACTTTTTGGTACGCCCCGCACAACCGACCGATAGGCCTCAAATGGTGCAGTTTCAACAGGCCATGGCCTTGGAAAGCGAAGGCTTGATACTCGATCAATCGAAGTTGGAATCGGGTATCCAGCATCTTTTCGATTGCCCTCAAGATGGTCAGTACTGGGTGGCAACGCATCAAGCATCACCCGATGAGCTGGTGGGAATGTGCCTGGTGACTTTGGAATGGAGCGATTGGCATAATAAGTACTATTGGTGGATTCAAAGCGTCTATGTTCATCAAAATTTTAGAAAACAGGGTGTTTTGAGAGCACTTTTAGAGAAGATTGAAATTGAAGCTTACCAAAAGGGCATTCAAGAGCTGAGGCTTTATGTCGAGCAAGAAAATGAGAGGGCCATTCAGGCGTATCACCGATTGGGGTTTACCCAGGGACATTACCAGGTCATGCAGAAAAGTCCTCAAAACGAATCCTAAAATGCTTGTCAAGGGATTTACATCCCGGTTTGATTATTGAATAATGGTCACTTCTCAACCTCCTGCTTCTGGCAAGGCGGTCATCAGTGAGTCAGCGGTTGTCATGATAAGATGAGATCACGATGTTCCATTCCCTCGAATCCAATGATTTATTAAAAAAAGTGCTTGAGTCCAGAACGGACCGGCAATCCTCAACAGACATTGCCTTGACGTCCATATTAGGCAATTATGAATTTGGCCGGGCTTTATTTGGTCGGATTTTGAATAAAGGCGTTTTAAAACCCGGATCAATCAAACTTGAATCCTAAAAGACGCTTTCAGTCTGGATTGAACGCAATTCGATGATTTAAAATTGGATGCTGGCCCTTGAACTCCGTATAATGAATGCTGACGTATTGATTATTTTGACTGAAGGCATCACCCCCTATGATTCGGGATCAGATTAAATCCGCTATCGATCAGGCATTAGCGCATCAGGCCGACGACTTGCATTTAAACAGCCCAGAGATTGAAATTCAGGGCTTGTTAAATGTTGAAAGACCGCGCCATGGGACTTTTGGAGACTATGCTATCAATGTCTCCCCATTGGCAAAATATGCCCGAAAAGCCCCCCCTCAGATTGCCTCTCAAATTATGGATCAACTCGGCAATCATTTTTGGGAAACCTCTGTGGCAGGGGGGTTCATCAATTTACAAATCAGCCCGGAACTGTTGACAAAGAGCTTAATTGGAATCGCAAAAACCGAGAAGCCTGGGCAAAATCAGGTCTATTCATCCTTACACTGCTTGTTGGAATTTGTTTCGGCGAACCCGACAGGGCCGCTTCATATTGGCCATGGACGCTGGGTAGCTTTGGGCGATTCTCTGGGGCGCTTGATGCGTCATTGCGGCGCCGCGGTGACCAACGAGTTTTACATCAATGACGCCGGTAGCCAGATGCGAAGTATCGCCAACTCGATTTGGTATCGGGCTCTGGAGATACTCGGAACCGGCGGAAAACTGCCAGAACCTCAAGAAGGTCAGCCTTATCCTTTCTATCCGGGTGAATATGTCATTGAGATGGCCCAGGAATTTCTGACCGAGCATAAAGATCAGGTTTTGGCCTGGGATAATCCCGAACATGTGGCCCCTGAGGCAGCACTCACGGAACTGATGTCCTATTCCAAAACGTCTATGCTGGCCAAACAGAAAGCGTTAATGGAACGATGCCGATTGACCTTTGATGTCTGGTTCTCTGAACAGACCTTGCATCAGGCGGGCCAGGTCAAACAGGTCATTCAAACCTTACAGGAAAGAGGGTTTACCTATGAAAAAGACGGGGCACTATGGTTTGCCTCCAGCCGATTGGGCGATGATCAGGATCGGGTACTCATCAAGTCGGATGGGTCTTATACTTACCTGACGGCGGATATTGCTTATCATGAGAATAAGTTTCAGCGGGATAACGGCTTTTATAACCTGATGATCAACATTTGGGGGGCCGATCACCATGGCTATATCCCCCGGATGAAAGCTGCTGTTGCGGCATTGGGCTATAACCCGGATTATCTGGAAATCCTCTTGGGGCAATTGGTTAATCTCATTATCGACGGGGAAAAGACCCGAATGGGTAAGCGTAAAAAAATGATGACCCTTGAGGATTTGGTGGATGAGGTGGGGGTCGATGCTGTCCGCTTCTGGATGGTTTCAAAAAGCCAGGACACGACGTTGGATTTTAACGTGGAGCTGGCGGCATCTGCTTCGGATGAGAACCCTGTCTTTTATGTGCAATATGCCCATGCCCGGTGCGCCAGTATTCTCCGAAATGCGTTTCAGCCCCGCCTGGATACCTTAACCCAGGAAACCAAACCACCGCTCCTTCAGGAACCCGAGTGGCAAGATTTTCTGGCTCAGCTCTCCCCGGAATCCATGGCGGATTTATTGGATGGCATTGAAAATGAGCCTGCCAAACAAGCCCTGAGAGAATTGATTCTGAAACTGGATGGCTTCCAGGATAAGGTGTTAGACGCTGTTCGGCAGCGATCACCCCATACCATTGCCCGATACAGCCAGGATGTGGCAGCCGATTTTCATCGTTTTTACAACGTTTGCCGGATTTTGGTTTCGGATCCTGCTGTCGCCAAGAAGCGGCTGGTGGTGATTTACGCGTTGAAAAAAGTACTTGCTCAAGCCCTTGAACTGCTCGGGGTTTCAGCCCCCGAACAGATGTAGCCCCTGCCAGATAAACAGCCCATTTGACCTAGTCAGAACAGGGTTATTGATCGTGGCTTTAGCCGTCAATTATTTAATCGATGACAGTGGGATAAAGACACACTAAACTATTGATAGAAGCGGTATAGAGGTCGATCCTGATATGCGGTTCAAGTCTTCACGATGGGTGGGTTTAGGGGCATGTGTGCTTCTGCTCTGTAATAGTGTTTTACCGACCATGAGCTTTGCCGAACGGATTTCACCTCAAATTGACTTGGCTGCCCCCTCTGAAACATTCAATCAGCCACAGGATTTAACCCAAGTCCAGGATTTAATGCCGCTGCCGGATCACTTTTCCTCTGTCCCGATGGTGGATTCCCCAGCCACTTCGGAGGCCATCCCCACGCTGAAAGCCCGCGTCAATGTGGAAAAAGAATTTGTTCCCGATGTTGTTTTTGGCGATAGTCATACCATTCCCAAAGGCCAAAAGCTGGTTCTAACGATTATGGATATGGTGGCAACCGGCTATAACGAAGTGGGAGACGAGTTTCATGCCCGCGTGAAAGATGATGTCACCGAAAACGGTGAGTTACTGATTCCAAGCGGGGCTTTGGTCAAAGGCCACATTACCCAGATTGATGATCCAGGGAAGGCTTTTTCCAAGCGCGGCCGAATGATTTTAACCTTCGATTATATCCTCATGCCCGATGGGCGAAAAATTCCGTTTAAAAGTGAGTACGGTAAAGGGGATAATGCCTTATCCGCTGTGGGCCGTGCTGTTGGTGGCGGCATTGGAG
>JANWKX010000070.1 GCA_025451145.1 Vampirovibrionales bacterium | reverse complement strand
GAAAAGTATGAGCAACACCACAAGCTCACCATTACCGATGAAGCCTTGGAAGCCGCTGCCCAGCTGTCTTCTCGATATATCACCGATCGGTTCTTACCGGATAAAGCCATTGACCTGATTGATGAAGCTTCTTCCCGGGTCCGTTTGGCTGCCAGCGCCCTTCCCCCGGAAGGAAAGGAGCTGGAGAAGCAACTCAAAGGTATTATTCGGGAAAAAGAGCAAGCCATTCGAAATCAGGCATTTGAGCAGGCCAGCGATTTACGGGACAAAGAAGCCGATATGCGCGAAAAAATTCGGGAAATGGCTGAAGAGTGGAAAAAGAAGCAGGAAGATCAGGAAATTAAGGTCACGGCTGAGCATATTGCCCAGATTGTCAGCTCTTGGACCGGCGTTCCTGTGGTTAAACTCACAGAAAGCGAATCTGAAAAACTGCTTAAAATGGAAGATACCCTTCATGAACGGGTTATTGGACAGCATGATGCCGTTACAGCCATCTCAAAAGCCATTCGTCGGGCCCGTGTAGGCCTGAAAAATCCCAATCGACCTATTGGCAGCTTTATCTTCAGCGGTCCGACCGGTGTGGGTAAAACCGAGTTGGCCAAAGCCCTGGCAGATTATTTCTTTGGCTCTGAAGATAACATTATCCGAGTCGATATGTCCGAATACATGGAGCGCCATACCGTCAGCAAGCTGATTGGCTCTCCTCCTGGCTATGTTGGCTTTAATGAAGGTGGCCAACTCACGGAGATGGTTCGTCGCAAACCCTATAGCGTGGTCCTGTTTGATGAAATCGAGAAAGCGCACCCGGATATCTTTAACGTCCTACTCCAAATTTTAGATGATGGGCGCTTGTCTGACTCGAAAGGCCGCACCGTCGATTTTAAAAACACTATCATCATCCTGACCAGTAACGTCGGGGCACGATCCATCGAGAATAACGAATCCTTTGGCTTCTCAGTCCAAATCAGTGAAGAGGCCAAGTATGAGCGGATGAAAGAAAAAGTTCAAGACGAAATGAAACGGATGTTTCGTCCGGAGTTCCTGAACCGCTTGGATGACGTCATCATCTTCCATCAACTGTCTCAGGAAGAAATTCGCCGCATTGTGGATATTATGGCTAAGGATCTGATGGAGCGGGTCAAAGCCCAAAATATGGAATTGATCATTACTGATGAGGTCAAGGATGCCCTGGCCAAAGAAGGCTATAGCCCCACCTATGGTGCACGCCCCTTGCGTCGGGTGATCCAACGGCGGATTGAAGATGAAATCTCTGAAGAAATGCTGATGGGCAAATTCAAAGAAGGTGATCAAATCACGGCGGTGATGAAAGACAGTAAAATTGCCTTTGATAAAACCAGCAGCAAGAAAAAATCCACGGCCAAGGCTGCCGTTCCGGTTGAAGGCTCAGGAGATGGCAAGGACAAGGAAAAGGCAGAGTCCTCTACCCCAACCTAGATATTTCCGGTGGTTTAGGTGTAAGATGCTGTTAACAAGCAATCAAGCAAGAAAGAGTTTTCAGCCGTGACCACGCTGGATACCATGATTCAAAAAAATCAAGCCATGCAGGCTCGCCCGGATTGGTTTGAGATCTTCTTGCCGGTTTCCGTCATCCCGCTGATCTTGATTCTGGTACTGATTTTGCCCATTTTTCTATTGACGGCCGAAAGTCTCCTGGCACCGGTGTATGATTTTGTTCGCTCTTTGTTGATGCCTGTCAATGCGGGCATTACCTATACTTCCCTACCTCTGGTCCTGATTTTAAAGATTGCCTTATTTTCGCTCTTTACCTTCACCGGCGTTGGCTTACTGTGCTTGAAAATTGTCTGTATCTATCACGAGGTTTGGAGCCACTTTTTTTACCAGGCGCACCCGAAGCATGCCTTATACCACCCTGATCAACAAGAATCCATGATCGCGCTGTTCAATTGGAATGTGTTTCGGTGGTATCGTATTTTAGGCCCTGTTCTCGGTTGGCTGGGCACCACCATCCTCGTCGGCACGTTAGGTCTTTGGTTTTTTAACTCCTTTACGGATTTTGGATTTCTCTCGTTTCAAATCCAATTTACCCTCGGGTTTTTCCTGATGTCGGTTCTTGGTTTTTTTACCGCCATTGCCGCCGTTAAAGGGCTGTGGGAAATTGTGACCACGATGCTGGGTGATGTCGCCGCCATTACCGAACCCGAGAAACCCGCTCAAATCATCTATGAACGGGCGCATAAACTGGCCTTCGGCTCTCCCATGGTGCTTTTTTTATACCCGCTTTATTTTTTGTTTTATCTCGCCATTATTGCAGAGGTTATCCTGTTGATTGTTCAGTTTGATATTCAGGATATCCTGTCCTTTAACCCGGATATTCTCCTGATTCTGGGCATTGAAGTCCTGACCATTGTTGTTTTCCTGATTTTAAACGCCATGAAGTTCATGGCTTACCACCATGGCCTCAATCGGTATTACCGATATCACCTGGCTTAAGATTTTAAAACCGTGACTTGTTCTTGGCCATCCACTTCTTCTAGGCGGACATTCACCCGTTCTGATTTAGAGGTGGGAACATTTTTGCCCACAAAATTGGGGCTAATGGGCAATTCACGGTGACCACGATCCAGAAGAACGAGGAGTTGAACCGATGCGGGACGTCCGTAATCATTCAAGGCATCCAGGGCAGCCCGAATGGTCCGGCCGCTATAGATCACATCGTCCACCAAAATCACATCTTTTCCGGTGATATCCACCGGGATCTGGCTTTTTTGAACTTCTTTAAAAGTCTTATTGGCATCATCCCGGTAAAGCGTAATATCCAAAACGCCTTGGGAGGGGGTGACGCCTTCAAAGGTTTGAATCAAATCGCTAACGCGTTTGGCCAAATACCGGCCCCGGGTCAAGATCCCGATAATAACCAGATTCTGGCAACCTTGATTGGCTTCAAGCAGCTCATGGGTCAACCGTTTTAAGGTTCTATCAATATCCTCCTTGGAGAAAATAACGGTTTCATTGACAGTGGCAGGTTGGCTGGTCATGATGAAGGACTCCTTGAATCACTTGCGCCTTTCTGAGGCACTCTTTATACTCCCAAACGGGGACAGAATCTGCAACAATGCCCGCTCCGGCATGATAATGAATACAACCGTCAGGCCAACAAAAGAGGCTCCGGATCAGGATATTAAAGTCCAGATTACCGCGAATGTCAAGATAGCCCAAACTGCCGGTGTAAAAGCCACGAGGAACAGGCTCAAGTGATTGAATGATCTGCATGGAACGGACCTTGGGGCAGCCTGTAATGGTGCCTCCAGGGAACATGGCCTCTAAGATCTCCCATCGGGTTTTGCCTGGCGCTTGAGACCCTTCCACCTGGCTGACAATATGGGTGACATGAGAATAGCGTTCCAGGACACCTAATTCCGTGACTTGAACAGAACCGGCTAATGCGACCCGCCCCAAATCATTTCGTTCTAGGTCTACCATCATCAGGTGTTCAGCTTGTTCCTTCACATCGGTTTGAAGGGTTTGAGCGATTGCTTGCTCTTCGGCTGCAGTCTTACCTCGGCCACGGGTCCCTGCAATGGGTCGGGTTTCCAATTTTTGGTTGTTGGCTGTCAACTTAATCAAACGCTCTGGAGAGTTAGACAAAATCACCCCTTCCGGCGTCTGAAATATCCCGGAAAAAGGGGAAGGGTTCTGAGCCACCAAAGCCTCGTAATATCCCAATAAATTGCCCCTTGAGGGTATTTTGGATTCAAAGCGAAGTGACAAATTGGCTTGATAGAGGTTTCCGGATTCGATATGGGCTTTTAAATCCATAACGGCCTTTTCGAAGGCCTCTGGTGTCAGCGATATATGGGGGGCTTCCATCTTGGATAGAGGTCCCTGCGCTGATTTTGCCGCATCTTCCAAAGCCACCATGGCTTGCGCTACCCGGGTTAACCACTGGGCTTCTGGAGATAAGACTTGAAACAGCTTGGTTTCAGGCTTCCACAAGATAAGATGTTTGAATCGGACAAAATACAAGACCCCCATGGGGTGATCTGGGTATCGATCCGGGATACTGGGTTCCAAGAGGTTATTGAGTTCATAGCCCAAGGCGCCCACCCAACCTTCCACAAAGGGGAAATCCAGATCGTTTCCAGGAGAGGATGCTTGGGGAAAGAGGTCTTCCAGAGCTTTCCAAAGGTGACAGGCTTCTTCAATTACTGTCCGTTGAGCCTCGTTATGCCATAAGATCCGCCCGTCAAAACGAATCACCTCCTGTGCCTCAAAGCCCATGAGGTAGTGCCCGCCGGTTTTGCCTTTCCAGCCGCATGAGTCCAAAAGCACACTATGGGGATAATCTAAGGCCAGGTTAAAATACAGGGCACGGAATTGTCTGAGGCTTTCGGGTGTTAGCTCAGCGAACATGCGTCAATTAGCGCCTCATCCATTTCAAAGTTGGCATAGACATTCTGAACATCCTCCTGAGACTCCAGCGCATCCAGTAGCTTTAATAAAGGTCTGGCCAGCTCCGTATCGGTTACCTGAACCATCGTCTGGGGAAGGCGCGTGATTTCAGCAGAATCAATGATCACTTGGCGCTGATTCAAATTTTGACAGACGGCATTCAGATCCTCAGGCGCCGTCCATAAGTCATAAACCCCAGCGTCTAAATCCAATTGAATGTCATAGGCACCACACTCTAGCGCCAGTTCTAACACCTGTTCTTCGGTATAGCCTTTTGCCGGAATACCAATTTGGCCTTTTTCTTCAAACATCCATCCGACACAGCCGGTTTCTCCCAGGTTACCGCCATACTTATTGAAATAACTGCGAATGTCTCCTGCCGTCCGGTTACGATTATCCGTCATGGCCTGAATATAGACGGCGACACCACCGGGACCATAGCCTTCATAAGTCAAGTTTTCAAGACTCTCACCAGCAAGCTGTCCTGTACCCTTAGCAAGGGCCCGATCAACGGTATCATTGGGTAAGCCAGCGGCCTTAGCCCGTTCAATGGCGGTTCTTAGCCTAAAATTGCCTGTGGGATCACCGCCTCCCAGTTTAGCGGCCATAATGATTTCTCGGGTAAACTTGGCGTAAGCCTGCCCTTTTTTGGCGTCTTGCGCCATTTTCCGATGCTTAATATTGGCCCACTTCGAATGTCCGGCCATCATTGACGCTCCTGTGTCCCATCATCCATGGCCATGAGTATATCGTATAAACCCGGTGGGTTCAAAAACCATCAACTTGTGGGGATAACCGTATGGATGGTCAAATAGGGTAGCTTCAGGGCTTTTGAAAGACCATGACATATTCATGCTTAAACAGATAAAAGCCCCCAGCCAAAGCGCGATAACGCCATAGGTTGGCGGTACGGCCTTTGCCTTTCTCATTCCCGGTCATATTTTTGACAATAATGGATTTGGTCTTGAATCCGGCCCGGTTCATCCGCTCCATACAATAGAACCCTAAGGGGATTAACTCACCATCGGTATATTTATCCCCAATCACCAAGGCCGCAAATCGATTTTTCTCCAGGACTTCAAAGGCCAGCTCCGCAACACGTTGGAATCCTTCCAAGAATGCCTCTGTCGAATCGGCATTGGAGAGATCCTTCTCCAAACTGGAGAAACGAATAATATCGGCATAAGGCGGATGGAGAAAGGCAAACTGGCTATGGGTTAAATTGGTTTCCTGCAAAGCTTGTCGGATTTTCTTGCCGGTCCAGGTTTTATCACTGCTATCGGCATTGATAATCTGAGTTGAAGCATCTGCACCCAGCTCTTGGATCTTCTCTTGAACGTAATCCACCATGGCCGGTTGGATCTCAATGCCAATACAACGGCGATCCAGGCGGTGGGATTCGATGGCTGAGGTGCCTGATCCTAAAAAGAAATCGACGATGGTCTCCCCGGCTTTGGTATAGCGCTTTAACATCTGGGTTAAGATTTGCGGTACACAGTTGCCGTGATAATCCAGTTTATGACCTGCCGACCGCTCTCTTGAAGGGATATCCCAGAGGCTATCGGTTAAAATATCATCGTATTGTTTCCAATTAGATAGATCTAAATCGTTATAGGCAATTTTCTTTGGCGCATGACGGCGCTCTGTACTTAAACGCTTCTCTAACATAGTGCTCCGCTCTTTCATACTCGTTATCATACGAGCGGATGAAAAAACGGGGGTCCTATGCACACTGTATATGAAAACTTTTAGTTTTGAATTTAAATTTGAATAACAAATCCCTTTTGGCCCTGGGTTTGTAAACAATAGGTTATAACGTTTATCTGTCGCGCCATTAGCGGTAAAATGATAGAAGACATCAAGGTATTGAACCGTTCCATGAAAATTTTCAGAACCCTCGATCATGTGGATATCAGCCCTTCTGCCTGTGCGCTAGGCATGTTTGATGGCATTCATCTGGGCCATCATATGGTCTTAGAACAAGCCCTCAGAATGGCCAAGATCCACCAGTTGGAAAGTGTCGTTTTCACCTTTGCCAATCATCCTCAGTCCATCATTTCCCAGACCCCCACCCCGTTGCTATCCACCCTGGCTGAACGGATTGCCATGTTTGACGCCTTGGGATTTGATGCCGCTCTGGTTTTGGATTTCACGCCAGAACTGAAAAAATTGACCGCTGAAGCCTTTGTCCAAGATATTTTGGTCCATTCCCTTCAAGTTCGGGCCGTCAGTGTGGGATATGATCACCGGTTCGGCTCCGGGCGAAAAGGGGACGGGGCATTTTTAAAGGCCCAAGGAGAGCACAATGGCTTTCTCGTGGAGATCGTTGATCCGGTTCAGGTGGATCACCAGATTATTAGCAGCACCCTCATCCGAAAACTCCTGGGTTTTGGGGATTTAGAGCGGGCCAATCAATACCTGGGAAGGCCTTATCATCTAGAAGGGACCGTGGTTCATGGGGTCGGCCGGGGCAAAACCATTGGGTTTCCCACCGCCAATTTGGACATTTCACCCGAACGGCTCATCCCGGCTCATGGGGTTTACGCAGGCTTTGCCCAAATCGCAGGTGAATCTCCGCAATACCCGGCCGTCTGTAACATCGGTCTTGCCCCCACCTTTGGCGACCAGGGATATGCCCGTATCGAGGTCCATCTGCTCAACCAGCAACGGGATCTCTACGGTCAAACCTTACGATTTGACTTTAAAACCCATATACGCGATGAGCAAACCTTTCCCTCGGTCGAAGCCCTTATCCATCAACTTGAGAAAGACTGCCTTCATGCCAAAGCCTCCCTCAGAGACCCTTTCATTAGCCAGTAGCAGCATAATGCCAACAGCGGCTGGCCCTGTTTTGCCGGTGGTTTTAAAGCATGCGACCAAGCGTAAAAGCGCCTCGGCACAAATCAGAGAGGGCGCCATTGAAGTGACCCTCCCCAAGCACTGGCTCCCTTCATTCCAAAAAAAAGTCACCCAGGATCTTTGTGATCGGCTCCAAAGACAATTTCAGACCGATTGGCAATTGGTCCAAAAAGACCAAGGCCCGCTCATTTCCTTTGATAACCCACAACGTTTGACAGATTGGGTAACACAGTTAAACCAAGAAACCCTTCAAGTCCCCTTAAACGGGGTTCGGATCGGGTCCTCAAAGTACAGTCGTCTGGCCCAGATGAATACCAAAACCTGCTGGATGACCATTTCCCGGTATTGCCTGGATCGGGTCCCGGAATCTGCCCTACGCTACCTGGTGATCCATGAGCTGGCTCACCTGAAGGTTCCCAACCATTCGCCGGCTTTTTGGTCTGAGGTTAAAGCGTTTGTCCCCCACCTTCGCCACCAACGGCGTCTGATTGCCGCCATTCATCGCATCCGACTGTATGAAGAAGCAACTCAATCCCGATTATGCCTATCACAGCCTCCCATTGAGCCACCCCCCTCTTTATCCTTCAAAAAACCTACCCCCAAACCTCAAAAGAAGAAATCATTGTTTCGCCAGCTCTTCTTATTTGGGTTTGATTAGTCCCATGCCAAAAAGCCACCCGATAAACCGAGTGGCTTTTAAGCAGTTCAAAACACGATGCCAGGAATCTGGCTATCGGGCAACCTTGTCGGTTTTGGCCTGGTTGTCAGCATCGCTTACAGAGGTTCCAGCCTTCAGTAAGCTTCGGGTTTGAAGATACTTTAAGCTTTTTCCGGCAATTAAATCTTCCAGAGCCTCTTCACCGGCCATTAACTGGGGATCGCCTTGTTTCTTGGGATCATAGGTTTCATCATCCTTCAATTCCGGCATATCCACATCAATATCTGGTTGAATCCCGACTTTGTTAATGTCCGTGTCATTGGGCGTCAGGTATTTTTGGGTCGTAATGTTGACACCGGATCCGTCAGGCAGAGAATTAATCTCTTGTACCAGACCTTTTCCAAAGGATTTCTTCCCTACTAAAACGGCCCGATTATTATCCCGAAGGGCCCCACTTAAAATTTCACTGGCACTGGCACTGCCTTCGTTAATCAAGACCACCAGCGGCTTCGTGGTGAGTTCACCTGGCGTGGAGCTTTTGGTCTCTTTATAGCCATCTCTGTCGACAGTACTGACAATGGCGCCATGATCCAGGAAGTAATCGGCAATGCTGATGGCATTGGTGAGCAAGCCACCGGGGTTACCGCGTAAATCCAGGATATAACCCTGCTTATCGGCTTCATCCTTTAAAGCCGTTTTCAGTTCATCACTGGCTTTTTTACTTAAAAATGAGCTTAAGCGGATGTAACCCACATTCGTTTTCAAGGGGAGCGGCGGTGTTTCAGACACAGACTTGATTTTAATTTCATCACGCATAACAGCATATAGCTTGGGGGTTTTATCACCCCGTTTAACCAATAATTTCACGGTGGTCCCTTTTTCACCGCGGATGCGATCGGCTGCATCTTTGACGGACATGCCTTTGGTACTTTCACCGTTGATTTCCTGAATAATATCCTGGGCTTTCAGTCCGGCTTTTTGGGCTGGCGTATCCTCAATGGGAGAAATTACCACAATCTGATCGTTTCGAATCCCGATTTGAATCCCAATCCCAAACAAGGTGGCCCGAATGGAGTTCCCTTCGTCTGCAAATTCATCAGGTGTTAAAAACCGGGTATATCGGTCGTTTAAGCTCGCCAACATGGTTTCAATGGCTTCATAGGCATCATCATTGGTTTTGAGTTTGTCATCATACCGATGGCGCCAAATATTCCAATCCTGACCGTTCTTGGCCGGATCCACATACCGAACGTTGACCAATTTCCAAACTTCATCATAAAGCGCTTGTGGCGACTGTGCCGCAAACCCGACACTGGTAAAAACGACACAGAGAAATCCAAGTAGGACCGGTACAGTGAGAATCCACTTTGAGAGACGCCTTTTTTGATTCATCATATTTCCACCCTTTGTATTGGTATGCGGACTGTTTAAATTATAGACCTTCTTTCGATCAGATTGTTTCCTGACTTTAGAGGAAATCTGAAAATTCATCATTGGATACGTACCTCAATCTGTGAAACCGTAATCCCGGTTTGAGGCGTAAACGCATTCATCCTTTGACGGTAATCCTCGGCAAAAAACGTCAGTTCAGCAGCCACACTGTGATTTTGCGCTTGAATCACCATAATCTTTTTTTGGGCAAAGGATTTTAACCGAAGGGCCTTGGTTTTCCCTTTAAACTGCGGATCCACCACTTGCTCCCAAAGGGACAAGACGCTCCATTCCTGAGCCTTTTTATCCAAGTTCAGGGTTTGCCCCACCACCGCCAAAATATCGGAAACCGGTTGCGTCATGCCAGAAACTTTTTTCCGCCGACGCTTTTGAAAGGGTTCAAAGGATTGATCAACCATGGGTTTGAAGCGACTCCATCTGTTCCATTGCGACTTGGCCCTGGGAAACCACAAAAATACGAGAAGATGGGGCCCCATGTAAATACCATTTGAGTTCAGAATCCAGATGGGTCGTGGTCAAAAACACTTGCATCCGATCCTCCAAGTGAGCGAGCAATTGATGCTGGCGTGTGGGATCCAGTTCCGCCATGACATCATCTAACAGTAAAATGGGGGTTTCATCCGCCAGGCGTTGCTCTAAAAGATGAATTTCTGCCAATTTAAAGGCCAAGACAATACTTCGTTGTTGGCCTTGGCTGCCGTATAAAGACGCATCCTGCTGGTTTAGGTAAAAACGAACATCATCCCGATGGGGCCCGACCAAGACCTGTCCTCGACGCTGCTCTTCCTGAGAGGCACTTTCGATGGCCTGTCTCATGGCGTCTTGAATGGTTTCCAAAGTCACCACACCCAACATGTCTAAGGGAAAAGAAGGCTGATACTGGATGCTGAGAGGCTCAAGCCCTTGAGAAAGTTCCAGATATCGAAGTTCACAAAGGGTTTCCAAGCGCTGAAGATAGTCGAATCGATTTAAAACCAGAGCCGCTCCCGCTTCGACCAGTTTTTGATTGAGGCTCTCCCATAAATGGGGATCCATTTGGGAAGGGTGTTGTTTTAAAAACTGACTTTTCTGCTGGCGGATCCGTTGATACAGGCTTAAGCGTTTGAAATGACTGGGATCAAATTGCGTCAGGGCGCTATCCAGAGCCCGCCGGCGATCTTCAGGAGCACCCCGCAACATGGCCAGATCCGAGAGAAAAAAGGTCACCGTGGGCAACTTCCCCAATATCTCGGATCGGTTCCGAATGGGGTTGCCATTGATTTTAAAGACCGTTTTTAAGGCATTCTCAGGCGTTAAGGTTAATTGAGCTTCCAAGGCCAGATCGCCCCCCATCCGGTTGGAATGAGCCAACAGTTTAATGACTGAAAAGGGCTCCCCAAACTGAATCAGCTCTCGATCGTGATGGGTTCGGTAGCTTTTCCCATGGGAGAGGAAGTAAATCGCCTCCAGAATATTGGTTTTTCCAGCGGCATTTTGACCAATAAACAGGTTTTTATGAGGCACCCAATCCAACTGAAGCTGGGTATAATTTCGAAAATGCCTAAATTGGCCTGCTTCAATCCACATTGATTTGGTTTAAGCCAGCGTTATTTAACTTGAACCGGCATCACCAGGCACAAAAAGCCGTTTTCGTCTTTGGATTTAAAGAGGGTCGGACTGAGTCCGCCATTTAATTCCATCCGAACATCATCGGTTTGAATCACCTTTAACGCATCCAGAATAAATTTGTAGTTAAAAGCAATGTTCAGTTCATCGCCATCATACTGGATGGAAACATTGTCCTTAGAATCCCCGACATCAGGCGTCTGGGCCATAAGGCTCAGTTGACCTTTATCAAAGGTCATCTTCACAATATTGGTCCGTTCATTGGCCATCACCGCAGTCCGTTCCAAAGAGGAAATCAGCGCATGGCGATTGGCATAGGCGGTGGTTTTGTATTCTTTGGGAATCAACTGCTCATATTGCGGGTATTGACCATCCAGCAATCGGGAGAGCATATAAAATTGCGGGGTTCTAAAAGCAATCTGGCCATCCTGAATGGCAATGCGCAAAATCTCTTGATCACTGGATCCGGAGGATAAGCGAATAAATTCCTGAAGGGTTTTGGCAGGGATAAT
>JANWKX010000069.1 GCA_025451145.1 Vampirovibrionales bacterium | reverse complement strand
GGCAAAGATGTGGATCAACCCCGGAATCTGGCCAAAAGCGTCACTGTCGAATAGGACTTATCTGGCTCATGAAGCGATTATCCGCCGTTCAGATCTTTGAACACGAATGCACTGCGGAAACGTTCCCGCCCCAGTTGGCATGGATTGAAGCTCAAGTTGAAAGCCTATTACCATCAGGGGATATCCCGTTGCAATGGGCCATTGTCAAGACGGATCCGTCCTCGAAACGCTTATGGCTTGAAGGCGCCTATCTTCACTATGAAGAACGAACGGAGAAATTACCCAGCCCAATACCTAGGTAGAAGCCTAGGTTAAGACAAATCCAGCTAAGATGCTAAAGCCGTGCTGGGATATTTTTGTCTTTTTCCTTTAAAATAAATGGTATGAGTATCGCAGCAACCCCGATTGATCAGGTATTTATCCAACAGGCAGAGTACTTGTGCCGTAACGGTGAATTTCTGCCTGGTGGCCCTCAAGCCTTGGCCCAAAAACTGCAACATGCCGCACAAACCCAGCGTCCTTTAAAGGTTAAGCTAGGCTTAGACCCAACCCGTCCTGATCTACACCTCGGACACACGGTGGTTTTACGAAAACTTAAAGCCTTTCAGGAGCTTGGGCATGAAATTATCCTGATTATTGGTGACGCTACAGCCCTCATTGGAGACCCTTCAGGGCGCAGTGAAACCCGCCCCCCCTTGACCAACGCGGAAGTTATCCAAAATGCGGAGACCTATCTGGCTCAGGCGGGTAAAGTCATCAATACGGATAAAGCAACGGTTATGAGAAACAGCGAATGGCTTAGCCCATTGAAGCTGGAAGATATTCTCAAGTTGACCGGCAAAATGACTGTCGCGCAAATGCTGGTTCGTGAAGATTTCGCCAATCGCTATGAGGCCAACAAGCCGATTTACCTCCATGAATTCCTCTATCCCTTGATGCAGGCCTATGATTCTGTGGTCATTGATGCCGATATTGAACTGGGCGGAAGTGATCAACGGTTTAATACCCTTCTGGGACGGGATATTCAGATGGCCTACGGCAAGGCGGATCCGCAATCGGTTCTTTTAATGCCGATTATTGAAGGGACCGATGGCAAAGTAAAAATGTCCAAGTCCTACCCGGAACATTGTATTAACTTAACCGATCCGCCCTCTGAAATGTACGGCAAGCTCATGTCCATTCCGGATAGCCTGATTATCTCCTATATCGAACTTTTGACGTCCTGTACGCCTGAGTTGGTCACACAGCTAAGAGGCCAGTTGGAGAGTGGCGCAGCCAACCCGAGAGACATTAAGTCGGAACTTGCCAAGCTGATTATTTCTGAGTACTACTCTCGCGACGATGCCAATGCTGCCGAAGAAGCCTTTGTGAAGCAGTTTAAACGAAATGAGATTCCGGATAACATCCCGGAAGCAGTCCTAAAAGGCGATGAGCACTACCATCTCCCGACAGTCATGGTGGAACATCAATTGGCTCCGAGTAAATCCGAAGCAAGACGCTTAATCCAAGGGGGAGGCGTTAAGCTAAACAGCGTCAAAATTGAGGATATGGATTACGAATTCTCCGGAAAATCTCAACAATCCATGGTCCTCCAGGTCGGACGCCGCCGGTTTTTGAAGCTGATTTTCCAATAAAAATCCTCTAGACTGACGCAAAGTTTTAAAAAATGGACACACTAAAACAGCAGGCAACGTCTGCTTGATGAATTTATGCCAGGCCTGCCTTTTCACCTGGAAGCTTTAAGCTATCTTGTGTAAGTCATACCAAGCCAACCTTAAATCACAAATAATCCTCTTGGGTAGAGGCTGAATGGCCTGCCCTATGATTCACTAGCACAAAAAATAATATTTCTGTTTTTATACAAATAACAATAAACTCATTTTCCAATCACCATGGGGGAACTCATGTCATGATGAATCCAGGAAACGCTTATAGCATCCTTGCCCAAGCCAATGTTGGGGCAATGTACTTCGGCAGCCAAGAGCAAAAGAAGCGTGCTGAGCGTGAAGAAAAAGACAATAAAGAAAAATTATTCTTCAAAGGTCAACAAGCTGAACCCTTTTTCCAACAACAGCAAATGGGGTTTGGCAGCCAAATGGCCTAAGGTTTAAGCAGTTTAAATAATGGCAAGCTCTTTGCCCAGCTTTTCAAACGTGGCAACGGCCTGATCCAGATGGGTCTTGGTATGAGCGGCCGTCACAATGATCCGAATTCTGGCTTTATCACGAGCAACCGTGGGGAAGACAATGGCCCGGCCATAAATGCCTTCTTCAAATAATCGTTGGCTTAGAAGCTTCGCCTTCTCAGAAGAACCCACGATCACAGGTACAATCGGTGTTTCGCTATTGGCATCATAGCCAATGCGCTGCATACCGGCTTTAAAATACTGGGTGTTCTCCCAAAGCCTTTCGATTAAAGCGGGTTCATTTTGAAGCACTTTCAAGGCAGCCATACAGGTTAAAACCACCGATGGCGGATGAGACGTGCTAAACAAGAAAGGGCGTGCCTTGTTAATCAAGATTTTCCGTAACACCTCCGGCCCTGCCACATAGCCCCCCATGGCGCCAATGGCCTTGGATAGGGTTCCGACTTGAACATCCACCCGGCCATCCAGGCCGAAATGATTGACGGTGCCGCGTCCATTTTTCCCTAAAACGCCGCTGGCATGTGCATCATCCACCATGACAATGGCATTATAGGCTTCTGCCAAGGCCACAATTTCAGGCAGTGGGGCGATATCCCCATCCATGCTAAAGACCCCATCCGTCACAATCAAGCGACGGTTGGCGCTTTGCGTGGCTTTAAGCAGATCTTCCAGTTGATTCATGTCCTTATGGGCAAAAACTTTTGTGGGAATCTGCTTCATCATGCGGCAGGCGTCAATGATGCTGGCATGATTCAAGGCATCGCTGATAATCACATCGCCGTCTTCGAGAATACTGGTAATCACCGCAGTATTGGCCATAAAGCCCGACTGGAGAACCAGGGTAGACTCGGTGTGCTTAAATTCTGCCAGTTGGCGTTCCAGCTCTTCATGAATGTCCATGGTGCCAATAATGGTTCGAACCGATGCGGTGCCCACCCCATGGGAATCGATGCCTTCGTGTGCGGCTTTAATCAGGGCCGGGTGAGTTGTCAGCCCCAGATAGTTATTGGAGGAGAAGTTCAGAACCCGCTTTCCCTCAATGACACAATCCACCTGCTGCTTGCCTTCTAACACAAATAGTTCTTGATACAGATGGGCCTCTTGAAGGCGAATAATCTCATCTTCAAGATAATGCAGACGCTGTGAGCCTCTTTGAGATGTTTCGACAACCATCCTAACCATGCCTCCTCAATTAAGGTTCTAACAATACCTTTCCGCTTTGGCCTGAACGAACCAGTTCAATGGCCTCACCAAAAGCATCTAAGGGAAACCGATGGGTAATAATCTTTTGAATATCCAGCCTGCCGGATTCCAACAATTCCAACATCAGGAACCAGGTTTGGAAAATTTCACGACCGTTGATCCCTAAAACCGTGGCTTCTTTAAAAATAATATCCGTGGTGATATCCAGTTCAATGGTGGATTTGGGAATGCCGAATAAAATCATGGTTCCCCCAATGGCCAAAGCTTTAAAGCCGCTTCGGATGCCGGCAGGGCTGCCTGACATCTCCAACACCACATCGACCCCCCGGCTTTGGGTGA
Organism: Vampirovibrionales bacterium; assembly: GCA_025451145.1. Classification (GTDB taxonomy): domain Bacteria; phylum Cyanobacteriota; class Vampirovibrionia; order Vampirovibrionales; family JAGQHJ01; genus JANWKX01. The sequence goes on along the minus strand of JANWKX010000069.1, from coordinate 4,899 downwards.
CTTCGTGCAAATACTCGGGGATATTCACTTTATCTGCTTTCAGGGCTTCAGTACAACCGGCCTCTCTGGCTAAATTCAAGCGGTATTCACTCATATCCGAGGCAAAAATCCGGGTAGCCCCTAAGGCCTTAGCCACGGCAATCGAGAATAACCCCACCGGACCACATCCATTAATAAGAACCGACTTCCCTGAGACATTGCCTTTGGAAACGGCATGAACCGCATTCCCTAAAGAATCCAGGCAAGCCCCATACTCTGGAGGCAGGGATTCAGGGAGCTTAATGACCTGATTCTTCGGCAAGACCACGTAACCGGCATAGCATCCGTCCATATCAATCCCGGCAATTTTGACATTTTGGCAGATATGCCGTTTCCCGGTCATACACTGGTAACAGGTTTCACAGGGAATATGCATCTCCGCCGAAACATAATCCCCAGGCTTGACATGAGTGACCTGATGGCCCACTGCTTCCACATCGCCACAAAATTCGTGGCCATAAATCAAGGGTGGATGAATCCTGGAAGCGCTCCATTCATCCCATTGGGTAATATGCAAGTCTGTTCCGCAAATGGCAGCCAAACGGACTTTAATCAGGACATCATCCGGGCCATAGTTCGGCCGCTCCAGCTCCGCAACCTTAAATCCGGACTCTGGTTTTGTCTTTTGAATCGCTTTCATGAAAACGTCACGCTCACACTTATGATGGGTGCCCTGAAACAACGGGCTTCGATGTCACTATACTGCATAGATTTCATGAGAACAAGCAGTTCCCCTATCGGTATCCCAGAATGGCCATGACACTGGGCACATCGCAATGAATTGTTCAAATATCACGTCCCTTGGTCAATGGATCCGGTGTTGCCTCAGATCGCCTACAATAAATTTGGATCCAATGCAGATTAACGCTCATAAATCAGGCCGATTCGTATGCCAACACTTTCTCTTGCCATGATTGTCAAAGACGAGGCCAACACCATCGGCCGGGTGCTAAACGATGCCCGTTCCTTTTGTGATGAACTGATTGTTGTCGACACCGGCTCAACGGATCAGACGGTCAATATTGCCACACAACATGGCGCAACAGTGTTTCATTACCCTTGGATTGATGATTTTTCGGCAGCCCGGAACTATTCCTTCGATTGCTGCAACGGAGATTGGATCATCTGGCTGGATGCTGACGATGTGATTCCGGAATCTGAACAGCAAAAGCTTTTAGAGCTCAAACAGACCTTAAATGATTTTCTGGATGCGGTTTCCATTCGGTACCATCGGATTTTTTCACCGGAAGGGGAATGTATACTCAGCACCCATCGGCATCGATTGATCCGTAAATCCCCCCATTTAAGATGGAAATACCCCATTCATGAATGTGTTGTGGGAATCCAGCCAGAGAAATGCTTAACGGATGAGCGTATTTATATTGAGCATCGGCCCCTGGAAGACAAGCAGGCTCAAAAGAAGGATCGGAATCTAAAAATCCTTGAGAAATTGATTCGGCAAGGGGAACGTTCACCCAGAATGCTGTATTACTATGCCAATGAGCTTTTGGATCATGAGCGTTACCAGGATGCCATAACCTATTACAATCAGTATCTGGCAGTTTCCACCGGTTCATGGGAGCGCTATCTGGCCATGACCCATTTAATCCGATGCCATCTGAATTTGAATGAGGAATCAGAGGCCTTTGCCTGGGCATTAAAGGCCATTGAATTCGATAGCAGTCGAGCGGAAGGCTTTGTTGAAGCGGGTTTTTACTTTATCCGGCGTCAGGAGTGGGTAAAGGCCATCCCTTTTCTCACGGCTGCAACCGCAATCGCCAATCGGCCAGCGTCAGGTTTATATCCTGTCAGTCATTACACCTGGCTGCCTTATGATGGCCTGTGCCTGTGTTATGAACGCCTTGGCCAATACGAAAAAGCCATTGAGATGTGCGAAAAGGCCTTGATGTTTGGGGCAGATACCCCACGCCTGTTGGAAAACCTGAAGCTTTTACAACAGGCCCTTTCGCAAAACTGAGCGTTATCTTTACACCTTAAGCTTGGTTTTTAGGCCTCGGTTGCTTGGGCTGATAACCTCTAATAGACCAAAACAGATTTCCAGGCCGATGGCTTTGTGCCTCTCCTTTACCTAAGAATAACTTCATCAATCCACTCATCGGCGTGGTCACCAGATATTGATCAACTAACTGACCTGGAACTGGCTTTAAGCCTGGTGGTACTCCAGCTTCTTCTGCAACGGAGTGACTGGACATCGCCGCAACCGCCTGAATGGTTTTCAGCGAATTGGCAAAAGGATCATTCTCATCATGATCAGCCGGCTGCCAACTGGTTTCTCCAGTCCTCATGCCTTTAACATGCTGAGCAATATAATCATGAACCGCATGTTCGCTTCCCAATGTTTGGGTCAGGTATCGCAAAACATCATCCTTGGTAATAACCTTGTTTTGGCCTACCAAAATGGCATTAATCAGCCCTTTATTACCATAGAACATGGCTTCCAGCGGGTTCATCCAAACGTCATGCTTCATATCTTCCCAAACTTGTTTTTCATCACGACCCGCAGCGTGTGCAATCACTCTGACAAAATCATGGGTCGAGTCAGATAATGAATCTTGAAGCTCGTTAAAGTGCTGATTCGGGATCAAAGGATATTCACTCCAGGCATCATGAATCATCACACGGGCATTAGGTGTTGCCAGACGATTCCCAGTTGCACTGGCTAACAGAAAAGCCCCACAACTAGCCGCCATCCCGTTGACAACCACATCCACCAGGTTATGGCCTTTAATGGCATTAATAGTGTCATGGATTTCTTTGCCCGAGGAAATATAGCCACCAGGACTATTCACAACCAACTTAATATGGCTGGGTGTCGCACCGTCTCTATGCTGCTGTTTTTTCTTTTCATCCAGCGCCCTTAGGGCTTCTGTCATTTGTCGAGCTGTCTCATCATAAAATGCATCGTTAAACCAGATGGCATCATCACTCAGTAAATCAGCGCTATCTGGCAAGCCTTTTACCGAGAACCGCCCTGCCCCCATGGCGTCCATATATGAGACTTGCTCATTTGGAGGGCTTTTAGGCAGATCACGCTGCATCCCATCTTCATAGAACGTTAGACCTTCATGGTGCTTCTTCCGCCGTTTGGATTTACTATCACCCGACTTACCTTTAGTATCATCAGCCTCATCCAGTTCAAAATCATCAAAATCTTCTACAGGTTCATACCAGGATGGCTTTGGTTCTCCCCCTTTTGGAACCGCCGCTTCATAATAGGTTCTCAGAGAGTGTGGTTTCAATTTCGATAAATTCCGCATATCTCGGACAAAAGCTTCCCGAGCAGGTCCTGATAATTGATGCGCTTGGCAATATTGATCCAGATCTTCCCGCGTGACAACCTGATCGCTGCCCACTAGAATGGCGTCAATTAGGCCTTTTGAACCATAACCTAAACATTGAAGTGAATTGAGAATTTTTGAACTATTTAAATCCTGATAGGCCTGTTCTCTGCTTGGTGCTCCCGCCACAGAGGTAAGCAAATACTCGGTATCACGGATATATTTATTCAGGAAGCCCCGCTCAATTTGTTGATCATCATTACGGCCATAATGTGATCCGGCTTCTCTGGGGCCAAGCAGTAATTCAGCGCCTTTGTACATAAATCGTTTACCTGTCGCTGAAAGGAGGGTATCCAAGGCAAACGGCCCCATATAGGTTTTTACAATGACGTCCACAGGGCGATTAATTAAAGCAAAGGAATCCGCCATAGCGGCATTGTCAATATCTCCGTACCCCCCACCATAAGATGGGTTTAAGAACAGTTTTAAAGAACTGTTATCCCCTTTGGCGGATTTAATCCAATGATGCTTCAGCAAATCCCGCTGGAGGGTTGTGACGGTCCCGGCATACACTTCTGCATCTCGAAACTCAACGCCAAAATCATCATCCATAATGCCAGAAAAGCGAACGGATTTACCCAAATAGGGCTTGTGCAGGCTTGGTAGTCCCTGAAACTTCAGTTTCGATTCTTGGGCCAAAGGTAATTGGCTTTGACCGGCTCGTAACGGCATCGATCGAGCCATCATATTGACTTTTAAATTGGATAAACCCACAGCAGAGAGCATATTTCCCTTCCTCGTTTCTTTCCCAACAATGAATTTAAAAACTATATCTATTCAATATTAAAATTGCAAGCTTAAATGTATTCGAATTTAATATTCGATAACAATTTCAGTTATGAAAGAAATCTGAATTCAATTATGCCGATTGGGGTAAAGCCGTCTCTGGCTGATGCTTACAGCGCGCTTTTTCTAAGATACTCAAAAACTGATCCATAATCTCGGGATCCCAAATGGTTCCTTGCCCGTCCTTCAAGATGCGCATGGCTTCTTCCAAGGGCAAGGCGCTTCGATAAGGGCGATTAGAGGTTAAGGCATGAAAGGCGTCCACGATGGAGACAATTCGAGCACCAATGGGAATATTTTCGCCTTTTAAGCCAACAGGATGGCCTTGGCCGTCCCATCGTTCATGGTGGTATTCCACCAAGGGCACTATGTCACGTAAGGCCGTGACCGGTTTTAAAATTTGTTGGGCGCCAATCACCGGATGCTGCTTCATGATTTCATATTCAGCCGAAGTCAAAGGTCCTGGCTTGTTTAAAATGGACTCGGGCACCCCTATTTTACCAATATCATGGAAAAAAGCCGCCAGGCGAATCTTTTCGACTTCAGAGGGCGGCAGCTCAAGGGCATGGGCTAAGGCCACGGCATAATTGGCAACCGATTGAGAGTGCCCACGGGTATATTTATCCTTAGCATCCATAGCTCCTGCCAGGGAAGCTACGGTTTCCAACATTAAATTATCTGATTCCAATTGAGCATCCGTTTCAAGGCGATGGAG
>JANWKX010000068.1 GCA_025451145.1 Vampirovibrionales bacterium | reverse complement strand
GAGCCTCTGAATTATCTGGGGACCCAAATTACTCTGTAATTTGGGCTTAGACCCCCTTGCTGGGGGGTTGGGGGACAGTGTCCCCCAGATGAATAAAAAATAAAAGCTGTTTAAGGACATTACCCTCAGTGGGCTCAAAGGGAAATCGGAGATCCTCTTTGCTGGGGTTTCGGGACAGCGTTCCCAAGAGATGAAAAAGACCAACCCGCTTGGCAGAATCGACAATCCCTTGCTAAGAAAAATCCTTTTCACCATTGGGATGATCCGAATTTTAACCATGGTTCCATGGCCTCGGACACTGACGCCCGAAGCTGCTCCAGGGTCATCTTTCGACTGGGCACATGAATCCCGTCATCAGACAGGTTTTCCATCTGGAACTGGACCTCTTTGAGTTTACGAATGGTCGATTTATGGGCCTCACGCTGGCGGAATTGCCATCCTTCATACCCACAGCCTGGCGGCATAGCCGCCCATCCGTTATAGGGGGCATCACGGCAACATCTGGGGCGTCGTTCATAGATGGAACAAATACCGTCTTCCGTCACATAGGGGCAATAATAAAAGGTCACATCCTCAACGGACATATCATTTCGTTCCGCCACGACTTTGAGGACCTGCTCCACTTGTTCAGGAACAGCCTTGCGTGCCTCTTCAATGGAGGCAAAGGGTTTAAAGACGCTTAAAAATGCAATAGCTTCCTCTTCTCCTGCTTCAGCCATTTCCTGAAGCTTGCGATAAGGATGAAAGGTTGTTGCCGACTTGCAGCATTTGCCGCATTTATGACACAGATCCGGCCGGGAATCGGTTTGATCCATATCCGCGTTATTGGGTGTCATTGGGCTGTTAAACATCGTGACCTTGATCCCGTTATCGTGTATTCAGTGTGGTGGTTTTTATCGCCATGCTCAACCTATGGGCAGAGGAATTTTGAAATGAATTGCTTACTCATCCCCTTAGATTTTCTGTGGTGCCGTATCTTTAGACCAGGGGAGTTTCCGGCCTTTAAGGCTTACACAAGATAGCTTAAAGGTATGCAGCGATGCTAAAATAGATTCTTCTGGGGGACGCTGTCCCCCAAGCCCCCAGCAAGGGGGTCTAAGCCCAAATTACAGAGTAATTTGGGTCCCCAGATAATTCAGAGGCTCCATCATGCATAGCATGATGGAGATAACCTTTGAATCCCCCCTTGAGGGCAACGCCCTCAATCTCCCCTACTGCATCCCTAAGATTCGCTTTGATTCTCGTTTCCTGAGTTCGATTTGAGAGGCCTAAATTTGCGCTTCGCCCAAAACGGCCTACGCCGCTCATCAAGGGTTGCTTTTTTGTTCCGCCTTAGCCATCTCGGATGCGTGTGGGTTTGTTACGTTTGTTAATATAACCGCACAAAATGTCACTAATGATGTTTTTATATACATATATACTAATATTTTATTCGATTAACCGAAAAACGGGTTAATGAAGGGGTTCATTGACCCACAACAGGGGGACATCAGGCATGGTTAAATTCATTCTCATGATGATAAAAGTGGGCGCCTTCTAACGCCTCCCTTTTATCAGCAGGATACCGACCTTTAATTGGCGTATCCTGCTGCCATTCTCTTTTGGTATGGGGTTTTTACAACAATTACAGTCTTCAGGCCATTTAGCAGGCTGGGACGTAGGCATTCGGGAGGTATAAGTAATGACAGTCGTCGCAAGCGGAGCATCAAACGGAGGTATGGGGTATCCACCACCCTTTCCCTTCATGGGCATGCCCCCAGTCCCCGGCGCAAACACGTCGGAGGGGGTTTCACCATACGCACCGATCAATTTCTCAAACACATCCAGTCCATACGGCTACGGCTATGGATATGGCATGAGGCCCAGAGACATGGCCGCCTATATGAGAAATCAACAAGATTCTCAAATGGGCGTTGCCATTCATCCGGACGTTCAAAACCCGTCAAATCCTAATAATGGTGGATTATTGGGCGCTCTTGGCACCTTCGCCAAGAACGCGGTGTTAGGCGCAACCGGGGGCTTTGTGAAAGATGTGTTTAATGGTCTTAAGAGCATGGTGACCGATCCTAATGGTAACTTTGACTTGGGCAAAGCCATCACCAGTGTTGGTCTTGGCGCTTTGGCTGTTGGTAGCTTGTTTACTCCCCTTGGGCCTTTTGTTCTGGCCGGTTTAGGGGCATACGGTCTGGCTGCTACAGTACCCAATCTTATCCAACAGGCTGGGACTTCAGCATCGGATTTAATGTCCGGCAATCTGTATGCCTTTGAAGAGGATGGCTACCACGTAGGGGAAGCCACCACTGCGACCGGCCTAGCGGTAGTTGGTGCAGCTACAGGAATGGGTGCTTTGTCAGATGCAGCAACAGGTGCTGCCGCTACAACATCAGATGCAACATTAGCTGCAAATCTAACAAAGGATGCAGGTCTTGCTAGAAGCATAGCTGATAGTCCATTGAGAATATTCACACCTTCAGGCGCAATGGATTATGTAAGAGCTAACTTTGGCATGCTTCGTGATTACGCTCCTACCGCATTTAAAGGCACCTTTGATCAACTATCCAGTAAATTTGGAGGAGCTTTTAGTAGACTTGGCGCTCCAGCGGCTCCTCCTACTGGTGCTCCTCCAGTGCCCCCGACGGGTGGTGGATGGTTTGCTACCAAGTTTCCAAGGGTAGCTGGGTTCTTTCAACGAGCTGGTTCTGCTGGAAGCACAGGCACTTCAAGTATTCCAGGAATACTTGATCGTACCTTACCTCGGTTGGCCCTTGCCACTTCACCAATCTGGTTGGAAGGGCGCATGGATTCCCATATGGCTGTTGATCCCAACTACGTAATGGCCAGTGAATATGGCGGGTACGGCGGTTATGGCGGATATCCCGGTATGTATCCGGGGATGGCCGGGGCTTATCCAGGTCTTCCATCCGGTTCACCGATGGGTGGCTTTGCACCAGGCGAGACGACTGCAGGTTGGCAGGATCCTCGATTCCAGGATCCGACCCAAGTCAACCCACAAGCAGTCACCAGTCTCATGTAACGCGCTGAGTGAACTGAATAGCCAAAAAACGAGGTTGTAATTTTACAGCCTCGTTTGCATGTTAAGGTTTCAAAATACCTTGAATGACTTTAATTAAGCCTATTTCTGAGCAGCCACAAGTTGATCTAATCGGCCTTGAGCATGAATAGCATAGCCAATTTCCCGTTGAGCCTGCATCAGCAGATCCATCCTGTTGTATCCGGTGGCTGGATCAAGGGCTTGGTTTAAGGTATCACGCGCGCTGAAAAGATTATCGTTTCCCCGCTCATACCAATATGCGGGTTTTTCACGATTGGCTCTAATCTCAGCATTGGGATCTGCATCATCGGCTGCAAAACGAACAGCAGGTTTTAACACCACGGAAGGACCAACGTTTAACAATTTCATCTCAACAACTCCAACTTTTAAAATCTTTATGAAAATATCACAAGAGATCTAAAATACACAAGAATTGTTAAGGATGCCAGAAAATCGACTCGTTAGGATCTTAGCGGGCTTTACCAAACCACCTAACGGGTCAGGCTTTATCCAGCGCAAGGGCTTCTGCAATCGGTAATCCAAAGGCCTGTGCGGGGTTTCCTTCAAACTGAGAGGCATAAAGCGATTCCAACCAACTGGTCGATAACACCAGGTGATCTTTCACAGAGAGTTTCCCCTCAAGCTGCTCGTCTACCAGGATGAGATCTGCCTGTGACAGACTGGATTCACTCCAATTCAACCATTGTAATCGCCCAATTCGCTGATAAAGAGGTTGGGTATGGTTTTGAACCCGGATATAAACTAAATGCCCTTGCCTCAACAAAGAAGTTACCAGATAACCCAGATAATGGCGATTTTCCCGGGCAGGCAGATCTTTTAGATAAATTTCCACCAGTAGGGATGGCGATTTAGTCGATTGAGGCGCCGTCCGAACATTCTCCCGAATCACTTCTATCCACTTTTGCTGCCATTGCTCTTTTGAAAACGCCTTGGCAACTTCAACCCCTTTTCGCTTAAAAGCTTGAAGACGATCCGGGTGGGTCAATAAATCTTCAATGGCTGATTTAAGGGCTTCGGCATTGGGTTCAATCATCAAGCCATTGTAATTATCCAAGACCAGGTCTGATAATCCTCCAACTCTGGTGGCAATCACAGCATTCCCGCTGGCCATGGCCTCCAGGCATGAGAGGCTGGTTCCCTCACTGTACAATGTGGGAATCAGGGCAATGTCGGCATCTTGATAGGCCAAATGCATTTCTTCAGGCGGGTAGGAATCCCACTTAACCCGTTTACCCCATTGTTCTTGTTTTTTAACCACATGTTGCGTGTCTTCGTCGAAGCCTTTACCGACGAAATGAAAAGAGACCTTCGGGAAACGCTCAAGGATGTCATCCATCATCTCTAAAACCAGGTAAAGACCCCGTGCCTCATAAAGCCGTCTTGGGTATAGGATGACACACTCCTTGCGAGGCGTGTCATACCCCAGGCGTGGATAAAAGGTATCCAGATCCACGTAGTTGGGAATCACTTTCATTTTATGGGAGGCATTGTATTTAACGGTTTGGACCCAATTGGCTGTGTTGGAATCAACCGACACCACCTTGTTACAACAATCCAAGCTCTCCAGGGTAAATCGATTAAACTCCCAAAACAAACTGCCATCGTTAAAATGGCTTCTTGGATCATCCCAGCCAACGCCATGGCTAATGCCAATGTTGGGTTCCACAGCTTGCGGCCAGGCATGAAGAAACGATGAATAAAGGCCAAGCGCGACTTTCTCGTGAGCCATGTGGTAAAACAGTTGACTGAGCTGCCGGATATTATCAGTGCTTAAGTGATCAAGAGAAAGGGCGTCATCGGACAAACTACAAACTTCAACCCGCCCATAACGTCTTGTCCAGGACGTATGACCATATTGATAGACCAGAAATCGATACCCTAAAGCTTGTGCAATGTCGTTTAAATCCAACAGGTAGCGTTCCGCCCCACCGGAATAAAAGTTTTTCCCTTCATAATCCAAAAAGGTCGTGGTTTTAACAGCAATTGCCTGGTAAAGGTTTAAATCGCCATACAATGACCAGAAGTAAGGATCTTGCAGTAGTTTCTCTTCTACGGCCTGTAGGTTAAACTCACTATCTGCCAATGGCAAACTGAATACTGGCAATTGGTCATGGGAAATCGTTTCCAGATAGTCTGGTAGAGTCAAGAAATTCGTCTGGTTCAGCAATAAGCTGTTCTGAAGAAGGTTGTTTAATTGCACGCCAGAGGTCAGATCCACCCATACATACGGATTGATTAAGCTTTCTTTCAGGGACTCAATCAACTCCAGACTAATCGAATCCGTGAGGTAAATAATCTGCTCACCGGCCAAAGCGTTCTTTAAAGGCTCAAACTGGTTCAACAACCAAAGATTTTCCTGAATTTGCCAAATGGATTGAGGACCCTGGGATAGCTTACAGTGAAAACACAGATAGCCATGGCTCGCCAATTCTTTTAAAAAGTATAAAAGCCGTGTGTTTTCAGCCGTGAGTGGATTTTCAATCATTAAAACAATTGGCTTTTGAGGATGACGATGGTACGCCGACAGAATAGAAGACAATTGATCAAGGTGATTGATCTTGTCCATCAGGCTTTCGAAGGCATCAGGGGCATTTAAAACAATGGCGTGAGACAAGCATTGACTTTGATGCAGAAATCGCTTCAATTCCGGATAAGGTTCTGAAATCGTGAAAATATGGGCCTGTTCAATCAGATCCACTTGCTCACTGTGTTGCAGCGGGGGAGGCATTTGATCAAGATGGACCCAAAGCTTTGCCCCGTGGAGATTATGCTCATAAGGGCCTGGTTTCTTCAGGCCATTGGCAACCACTATCTTGGGATAGGATTCGAATAAATCCGATATTTCCTCATGCAGGCAAATAGAAACCATGTTTTTTAAGATCGAATAATAATAGCCTTTTTGAGGATCGGTATGAAAGGTGACACATAAAAACTGTTGCTCTGTTAACTGGACAAGGAGCTTCAACAGATGATTATTTGCGGATAACAAAATATCATTGGGAAATAGAACAATAAATTTGGGTTGTTCGCAAAGCAGTTCTTTTTTGATCCGCAAGTATTCTTGATAGGAAAATTTTGGCTGTAAGTTGCGCTGGTAACGGCTAATATTCTTTGCCAGCCTGAGGGTTGGCAAGAGATGAACCGGTGAGTGATACATGCGCTTGGTAATAGCAAGCTTGAGTTTAAGGATATTTCTTTTTTGCCCACTAAGCCATTTTTGAAAAGCCGCTTTCAATGAAATATAAACGAACCGCCTCATCAACTCACCTTTTTCAGGCCGGGTCAAATAGCCAAGAGCGGCATTTTTCAGCTCAAGTAAAGGCCCTTCAGGTTCCCTGTGAAAATGGACGTTATAGATGCCGGTCATGAGTAAATCGGCATAGGAGAAATGAATTTTTTCCAAAGTCTCTAACAGGACACCGGAAACAATCTCAATGGTATGATTTTTGGAATAATATTGATAGCAGCGCTCGCCAAAAGCCTGCTTCTGATTGTTATTGTAGATTTCTGCGATTAAGTTCTCAAAGGAATGCGGCTCAAAGGCGCAGTTTTTAAGCTCAATATCCATGCCTAAGGCAAAATCAGGCATTTCGTAGAGCCAATTATATTGGTAATCCTTGGGCATCGGGTTAAAGCTGAAATCCAGGGCAATGGTCGGAATACTCAACTTGGCGCCTTCCAAGGCGGAAGGCCCCATGGCAAATAAAATATCCACGTGATTCGCCAAATAATCATCCAAGTCTTCCTGGATAATTTTCCCCAGCATCTTAATATCCACCAGCCTGGGCGGAAGGTAATCCCGAATCTCCTGATCTCTGTGGCCAGCCCCAATGACGTGAATTCGGATTTTCTGGTTATAGGTGTTGCTGAATGCCACGGCATCTTCAATGATTTTTAAAAGCGGATAAACCTTTTCATCCACAATATTGCCCAGCCAGGCGATATTAATTTCCTGAGGGTGAATCCGATTAAAATGAGGGGCTAAGGTTTTTGGTTGAACCACCGGAATCTGTATATAGTGAGGGGCTTTCCAATCCAGATCAAACAGAATGTCATTGACGGCATAGTTCAGATAGTCCATAAACACAATGGAATGGTGGTTATGAAGGACTTGCAGGGCCTGACGAATGGTCTTGCAATCACCGGGATAGAACCATCTGAGGAACTTTTTAATTTCAGGGTAGGGCTTTTTAAGAATATAGTGATAATACGGAATGTTGCAGAACAAATTGATGGGGTGTAAGGACCAGAACATGATTTTCGTTTGGGAAGAGAGCGCCAAATCATCCTGGATTTTGAAAATACAACTCAGTGGTGTCACCACATGGGTATCGTAATCCAAGGTAAGCCTTTGATTATCCTCATAGGTAATAAACTCGATAGGCTCGCCTGCAAGTTGCTGACGGGCAAACCCATCCAAATAATCCACATAATAGACCTTAACGCCCAATACAGTCTGAAGGTAGCGTGATAATCTAATAAATTGAAACTCTGCTCCGCCTATCACCCGGCTTGGATAAAAGAAAGTGACTGATTGAACCTGTCCCACCAAAAATTCCTTTTAAACCTTGGAATACTCAACAATAGCATAACATAGAGCTTAAGGATGTTCTATGGCGACCAAAGGGCTGTTCCTGTCATCCATTTCAAAAATCATGGCTTTCCCGACTCGAAAGACATGCCTTCTCCCTGCCCAACTTTAGTCTTTTCATCGAAATGAAGACCCTTGAAAACAAAACTACGGATTAAACCAACAATAAATAGGTCAACCTAGCTATTGTGATAGAAAGATGATTCGTTAGAATGCGTGAAAAGGTTAGAGTTGGTTATATTTTGTTTTGGACTTTCAACTGTGTCTCATACGCTTTCATCCAAGGAATTTCAAGCTGAAGAAGAATTATTAAGCGCTTATGAGCTTATAGAGCATGATTTTAAACAGCGAACTGAGGAGTTTGCCAATATTAACCTGCTCTTAAGGCAGGAAATCAACCAGCGCAAAGCGATTGAAAGAGCCCTTGCCAAAAGTGAGGCCAGATTCCAGTCTTTTATCCAAGCGAATGTCACAGGCGTTGTTCATGCCCACCTAAACGGGCTTATTGTGGATGCAAACGATGCTTTTTTAAATATGGTCGGATACAATCGCCAAGCGCTGCAAGACGAGAAGCTCTCATGGCGGGACATGACCCCTGAAGAGTATCATCCGCTCGATCTTCAAGCCATACAGGATGGATTCACCAGGGGAAGCATTAAGCCCTATGAAAAACAACTCATCTGCCAAGACGGATCTCGAATCGATGTCATCGTTGGTATTTCAGGCCCTTATTCGGAAGAGTACGGAGCTGCGGCCTACGTCATTGATATTACTCCCAGAAAAGAAATTGAGCGGGAGCTTCAGAAAACCCTGGATAGGGAGCGTCTGGTCAAACGATTGATACAGGTTATTAGCCAGACCTTTGATATTAATGCCATATTGCAACATACCGCAAATGAGCTTGGGACCTATTTTAAAACCGATCGCTGTATTGTGGCCCGCTATTATCAAGATGAAACCAGGGACAACATTCAATTGGAACTTTCTGCTCAATACACCAGCTCTAATGACATTGTTCAGGAAGAAGAGGCTGATTTGGCCAGTTTACCCGTTTTGAGGAACATCAACCGGGAATCTGTTAACATCCAATCCAGTATCCGCCTTCAAATTAACGCGCCTGATGAAATTCCTGAAGCGTTAAAAGATTTTTACAACAAATATCAGGTTCAATCGGCGCTGGTCTGTGAGATTTTATACCGTGATTTTAATTATGGGCGCATATGCCTCCATCATTGCCACCATGCCCATGAGTGGACCCAGGAGGAAATCGCGATCCTGGATGAAGTCTCAACCCATGTGGGCATTGCGCTTTACCAAACGGATTTGTTTCAGCAAATGGTGAAAGCCAAAAATGACGCGGAAATTGCCAATCAACGTAAAAATCAATTCTTGGCCAATATTTCCCATGAGCTTAGAACCCCTTTACATGCCATTATCGGTTTTTCTGAAATCTTATCGAGTAACGATCTCAGCAACTTGACAGAAAGACAGCATCGGTATCTTCATAATATTGGGGTTAGCGGCCAGCATTTGCTGGATCTGGTAAACGATCTCCTGGATATTTCGAAAATTGAATCCGGGTATTATAAAAGCAACCTGGAAAGCTTTGATGTTCATCCTGCGGTCACCCACTGCATCAGTATGTTCCAAACCTTTTGCCAACAAAAAGGCATTCGGCTGGAGCTCCAAATTGATGCCAAATTGCAGCAAATCACAGCCGATCCGGCCCAATTCAGGCAAATCCTGTACAATCTGATCGGCAATGCCATCAAATACAATCATCCCAATGGCTCAGTCCTGGTTAAGTTATTTCCAACAGTTGCCGATGGAAAACTTTGGGCCATCTGTGAAATTAGCGATACCGGAATCGGCATTCCCCAAGAGGAACAGCAATATATCTTTGATTTGTTTTACCAGGTGGATAGCTCTACCACACGAAGCAACGATGGCGCCGGATTAGGACTCGCCTTGACCCAAAAACTCGTTGAGCTGCATGGCGGAAAAATATTGGTTTCAAGCCGTCCAGATGAAGGTTCGGTCTTTACGGTGATGATTCCCCAGCAAGAATCGGTACTGTGCGAAGAATTCTCCTCTGAATAGCAGCTTCCAACAGAACGCCCGAATTCATCGACTTGAGAAAGCCGATTTCAAATAAATATTAATCCAGGGGTCAATTTAGAGAGGCTGTCGGGTTTAGTTTGTTCAATCGCGTTTTAACGGAGGTTTAAATCATGACGGTTATTTCAGCCCACTCACTGCGCTTCGGTTGGCTTTGGAAGAAAAAAAAGCCAACGGATCCGCCACATCAACCACCTGGCGGTATAGCCTCTTCTTCACCTGCTGATACCTCCTCAATTACGGCTAGATCTCAAAGCGACTCCTCCAGAGAGGCCTTAATGAAAGATCTTTCTAGCGCTGGCTTTGAAGGCGTTTCAGAGATTGCTGATAAACTGGTTGCCATGGGGTTTGAGGATGCAACCCGAACTCAGGACCCCCGAAGGCTGTTACAACTCCTCAGCTACCCCCTTCCGGTTGCAAGCGAATATACTCCGACGGAGGAGAAAAGAAAGAATCCGCTACATCACTTTGTTGAGGATTACCGAGAGCCCTATTTCGAAAAAGCGCCGCTTTACAATTACGTTGAGAAGCGATTTACAGATCTTGTTCATCAAGCATCACCCGAAATGATACAAAATATCAGCAACATGCTCCTCGATGAACCGGCAAAAAGCCATTATAAGCCTAGCAATCAGAGTATCTATATTTATATTTTAAGTCGTACACTGGGTATACCGGAAGAAGCGCTTTTAAAATTCAAAGATAAGCCAGGCTTTTTTCCGAGTTATGAAGGCGAAATTAAATACTCACAATATTATAAAATATTTCGCGCACTGACTGAAGCCAATTACTTTGATCCCGGCAAGCCCAAAAATCTCCAAAAAATGGCGGATTTATTCAATCTTCCCCAAGCGCAAAATCCTCTCTATCAGAAAAATCCTGCCTATGAGTGGTATGCAGGCGAGGCTGAGTTCCATAGAATCGATTACCTGTTTGGCGAAATTATGAAATTATTCCTAGAGATGGTCCGCAGTAGCTCACTGCCACAGGAAGAGATCCAGGCATTTTATGATCAAAATCCTGAGTTTGAAATGTTTAGCCGGGAAGAGACCGTCGAGTATCGTCGTGCGTTACTCTATCGTCGGGTTAAATTAAACTAACCCGATCATCCCTTTTAATGCCCTAATGGTGAAATTAGGTTTTCAGGTTTCCTGAAGCAATTTGCTGAACAGCTTGAAACAGATCCTCAACCCCAATGCCCGTGGCGTATTCCGTACCACCGCGTTCATTGACCGGGGCGAGTTCTGAGCCGGCGATATCCAAGTGGCCCCAGGGCGTCTTGGGATCGGCTAAAAACTCTCTGAGGAAAGCACCGCCTTGCAAGGAATGATGAATAATATGTTTCTCCCGACTATAGGGGACTTTGCCGTAAAGGCCGTAACGCTCTCCCTCTTTCATCGGGACAGAATTGTAAACATCGGCCAGGCCTCCGGTCCTTGGATTACCGGGTATAGCCCCTTTGGTCACCCATCGACGATGGCCTTCCGTCAGCGGATAGGCAATGGCTTTTCGCCCCAAATCTCGGCTGATAGCGCTTAGTTGCTTCGAAAAGCGATAATTATTGCCCATCACCGCAATGGAATTATCCCGGCCTAAAGCCGCAGCTTTTCCGCCCGTCAGTGTGGCGATATCGAGAATGACATCGGGGTGATACTTTTCACCACCATAGTTCATGGAATCCGAGAGGACAAGACGGCCTTCGGCATCGGTATTTTCAATTTCAACCCGTTTACCGTTTCGCGCAATGGCAACGTGATTAGGCAGCATTGCATAGGCTCCGAGTCGATTGGGTGTTAATGGCGTTAATCCGATGACCCGCACATTCTCCAAGTGCATCTCATTAATCGCCTTCATGGTCCCTATCACAGCAGCAGCGCCAGCCATATCCCCCTTCATTCCATGAATATTGGGATAGCCCGTTTCCGCATCGACGCCAACTTTTAAGTTTGTTCCGCCCGTATCAAAGGTAATCCCTTTCCCAACCAGAAGGATGGTTTTATCATACTTACCATTTGGTGGCGTATAGACCATTTCAACCAGGCGCGGGGAATCCTCACCCGTTTTGCGATTTCCTGAGGCCACCGCTAAGAAAAGCCCCATCTTTTGCTGCTGAATCCATGCCCGATCGTGAACATCCACCGTTAGAGTCGGCGACGCCAACGCCTTTGCCTGTTGACTAATCCAGGCAGGTGATTTAATAGTATCCGGTGGCGCATCCACAAGATAACGGGTCAAATTCATGGCTTCACCCATCATTTTTCCGTGGGCAATAGCTTTATGGATATCCGGCGTGAGAGGCAGACCTCTTAACACAATTTGCTGCAACGCATCAAAGGGATGCGTACTATTCTGACGGTATAAGTTAAGGTTATATTCTTCCAATGCCGCCTGTTTTGCCAATTCAAAGGCAAGTTGTTCAGGAGGCAATTTCGCATCAGGAGCAGAGATTGCCAGTTCGCTGGCGGTCTCTGGCACAAGATAAAAGGCATGCTGAAAGCCTTTTTGTAATGCCGTTAGCGAGCCATCCTTTAAGAGGCTAATAATATTGCCATTGCCATCCACCTTTTGTGTTTGGGCTGGCGTTGATTTGACAAATAAATGGAGCATATTGCCCAGAAAAGCCCCCACCGGGCCAAGTTGCTTTAACATTTGACTCAATTTTTCAGATGCCAGCAAAAACGCGACGGGATGATCCTCCGGCTGCTGGACGTCTAACGTGTCTGCCGGAACATCCGACGGGGTAATGGTAAAATCCTTGGCGTACGGAACACTTTGTCCAAAAAACAGCT
>JANWKX010000067.1 GCA_025451145.1 Vampirovibrionales bacterium | reverse complement strand
CCAAGGGATGAATGACGTGATTTTGTAAAGGGGCTAAGACCAAAAAGGCAATTTTGAACTGCTCGTTGTTTTTATTCATGTGAGAAACCCGTTTCATGGAGACCATGTGTTAGATGTCGTTTATGGAGTTTGATAATCGTAAAAAGAGCCCGCAGCATCGCCGATTTTCAGAGGTTTCCACTGAAAAGACGGCAGTGTCCAAACTTCTTCTGAAATGCGGAAAAAAGTGGTCTGTCATGCAAACCCTATTCCTAGAGGATCTCTTAAATCCCTAGGCAAGGGATAAAATAGGATGACGACTCTTTCAATTTAACTTACAATAAAACCAACCCCTTGTGATGACTGAGAGCAAAATGTCCTCGACGCCCACCAACACCCCTGAGCAGCCTAAAAAGCGCACGGTCTATGATTACGTTGAATTGATTGAAACGGTTGCCCGTGTTGAGTATAGCCGTCTCCCCAATCATTTGATTGACTACAGTGAGCTGGTCAATATCGGCGCGATTGCTGTACACACGCTACTGACTCAGAATCCGGATACGGATTACAACATTACCTACCTATCCACCGCCATTAAATGGGCGGTTCGTAACGAATTGCGGTATCGCTACAAGTGGTACTCCCTGAAGCAGACCACGACCGAAGAGGCCGAAACATCCGGCGAAGCGTCTCAGGGAGGCGATGATGATATCGAAATCTCCAAGGATCAGGTTCGTGAGGCGGTGTATGAGACCATCCTCTCTTCAGACGCCATGCAGGAGGCTGAAAACCCGACGGAATTAAAAGACGATTCCCATGGCCCTGAGGAAAACGCCGAATTGACGGAAATGGCCATTGTGGTCCGGGAATCCATCTCCAAGCTTCCGCCCAGGGAACGACAGATCCTGGAAGCTCGGTTTTACAAGAATTTGAAAATGCGTGAAATCGGCGAGATCTATAATATTTCGCCCTCCCGAATTTCACGGATTCTGCAATCCGGCTTGAATAAAGTCAAACGGGATCTCCAACGCCGCGGATACGCTTAGCGTTATCTAGCCTTAAAGGTTATTGTTATTCCACGGCTCTCCTGTAAACTTAATCAACTTCATTTCACCAGTGCCCGTCCATTGTTTATAAAGCTGGTTCAGGAAGTAAAGTCCAAGCCCACAGGCCGCTAAAACAGCCATTCCACCTGTCGGGGATTTAAACGCATTAGTCAGTACTTTACCAAATAGGCCTGTAAACTTTGAGGCGCCATGAAATAGCGCTTTTCCTATAAGTCCAATAATACCAAATATCCCAGGACCAGCTTTTCCTGCTCCAGATGATAAAGCTCTACCTAAAGGTCCAATAACCTCAGGAAATGCAAAGGCCAAAGAAGTCGCTGCTAAACCAATCGGTAGGGCTGAACCGATTATAATCTGTTTAAAATTATTGATATAGGCCATAAAATCCTCAAGAGGCCCAGCCACATCCAGCATGAGAAATTTCCTCATATTGAGCATGGATTTGTTCGCAGGCGTTGAAGGATCGTAGAGATTATTTTGCATTTGAGCCACGCTCAATTGAAGGTTTGCGGCAACATTATTACGTTCCCTGACCCATTGATCTTTGACCTGATAGTTTTCTTGGCTTTTTATAGTATCAAGGGCATATTTTCCTGCGATTATTGCGACACCAGCGCCAATGAACCTACTAAATATCGCACCCATACGCTACACCCCCTCCCCGCTTGAGACCAGATTCAGGCGGCTTCCGCTGAATCGAGGTGCTTGTGACATCGGAATTGGCATCATAGGCATTCCAGGTCCCATTTGCGGCGGCATCCCCATCGGCCCGCCTGGCATAAAAGCCGTTGGCGGCGGTACCGGAGGTAACCCCCCTGGCCCCATAGGTGCTTGCATGCCCATTTGACCACCTGGCATAAAAGCCGTTGGCGGCGGTATCGGAGGTAATCCTCCTCCTGGCCCTATGGGCTGTTGCATACCCATGGCCCCACCTGGCATAGGAGGCATCATGGGCATTCCAGGACCCATCTGTGGAGGCATCCCCATCGGACCACCTGGCCCCATTTGAGGCGGCATTCCCATCGGACCACCTGGCCCCATTTGAGGCGGCATCCCCATCGGACTACCTGGCCCCCCCAATGCGCCTTGTAATTGTTGCGCCAGTCCTGGCGGAATATTGGGCATGCCAGCCGGAGGTATCGGTCCGCCTTGACCTGGTGGTAATCCGCCAGGCTGAGGCTGCCCCATCATTCCACGATTGCCTCCTGGAGCACCGGATACGCCTGGATGTTGCGGTTGAGGCGGTGGTGATACGGCTGGGTTTTGATAATGGCTGACAATATTCTCGATAAAGCCGGGTTCCATATCCATTAACCCATGGCCACCCTTCAGTCGGCCCAGTTCTTGCATAACACCGTCTGTCGGATGGTTTACGCTACCGGCTTCCATGTTCAACAGAACCGGTTGACGCACAATGGCACTGGGATCTCTCAGGATTTTCTTGATAAAGGCTTCTGCGTAGGGTCCCATTTGAGGATCCGCCAGGATATCCGGATTGGCGGCCAGGATTTTACCAAAACGCTTGGAGGCTTGTAGCCTGAGCGTTTCATCGGAAGACGATAGTTGAGAATTTAATTCTTTGATAACCGTCGGATTGAGCGCTCCCAAATCTGACAAAGGCGGCATGGCCTGGTTCGGGTTTTGAGGCGCAGGCGGCTGCTGAGCCTGTGGGTTTTGTGGTTGCTGTTGTTGCTGCTGAGGCGGCATCGGTGGTTGTTGCATCGGCGGTTGTTGAGGCATTTGTGGCGGCATGGGTTGCTGGGCCCATGGCATATAAGGCGCCCTGTTGTAGTTATAAATGCCGTTTGCCCCGTTGGGCGTATTTAAAACGTTGGGTGAAAACAGACCTGGCGCCAGTTCTTCCGGTCTTGGCAACCCGGGTAGCGGGGGTAATGAGGGTATTGATCCGATTGGAACGGATTGCGCCAAAGATGGGCCGCCCATCGGCATGAAAGCATTTGGTGGCGGAATGTCTGGTAATGACGGCATTGCAGAGCCAGGGATTGGGATATTCATTGGTGGGATAAAATAATTGGGTGGTGGAATACTGGGTAATGATGGCATAGCTGAACCTGTCAACATGGCAGGATTGATAGGGCCACCCCCTGTGGGTAAAAATATGTTTGGCGGTGGAATATTGGGTAGCGGCGGCATGACAGGACCTGCCGATATGGCGGGATTCATTGGCCCGCTATTCATCGGAAGATAATAGTCAGGCGGAGGCATCATTGGCAATGGTGGCGTCGGTAAACCCATGGACGGCATGCCCATTGGAGCCGGATTAAAACCACCTGCCTGGAGCCCATTATTCGGTGATGATGGATACATGGTACTCAATGACTATCCCCCAGAATACCCTATTTATATAAAAACCAAATCTGATGAAAAAGTTGCGTATTTCCTTTAAATGCTTGAGGAAATACCCCATGAAAATCTCTACAATAAATAAACGACCTGAATGTCTCAATTTGCTGAAATATCCTGACCCAAGATGAAAAACAGTCGTTTTTCCCGCCCAGAGGCTTGCGGGAGAACCCATTGAAGAAGCGGGGGCGTGTAAAAGGGTTAAATCGGTTAAACAGTGATAACCTAATAAAAATAGAATTTTCGAGCCGAAAGCCCTCTTTACAAATCTTTAAGCGATGAAAGGGAACCGTAGACATGCTGGAAAAAAACTTGACGGCACTGGAAAAGGCAAACCCAGGTCTGGCAAATCGTATACGGGAAACCCCAATTTCTCCTGATATTACGTTTTTCAGAGGGCCTAACCAGGATATTAATATCGCATACAAAGATATCGCCCTTCACCGCATGGCCGATCCCATGGGAGAAGCCCTTGAAGTCTTTAATAAGGAGGTCCCTGAGGCTTCCAGAGATGATGGTAGCGTCATTATCATGTTTGGGCTTGGCATGGGGTATCTGCTCAGGCGCACCTTTGTCAGCTCCAAGGCCCAAATTATTTTATTTGAACCCCATATGGCTGTTTTGAGAGCAACCTTGGAAGGCGTTGATTTGTCGGAGGAGCTGGGATCAAAACGCTTTACCCTCATTACCGACATCGATCAGATTGCGCCGGCAATGGCCTCAAATTATTTGATTGGTGATGCGATGAGCATTATTAGCCTGCCTGCCTATCAAGCCCAGGAACCTGAGATGTTACTTAAGATACTGGACGAAATTGAAGCCAGCATGTTCGTCAACATTGTCTCTCAAAACACAACCATCCTGATGGTTGAGGAGTTTACGCGAAAATCCCTGGAAAACCTGCCTGAGTTTCTGCAATATCCTGAAATTGCAATCATGCATGATCAGTTTACAGGGGTGCCCGGCGTTGTGGTTTCGGCTGGTCCCTCTTTGGACAGGCCGGGTGTGCTGGAGGCTTTAAAGGCCAATCAGGATAATTGCGTCATCTCATGCGTGGGGCAGGCTGCAAAAGCCCTGGATAAAGCGGGTATTACACCTCATTTTGTAAATGTCCTTGAAATCAAGGATGTTTCACAGCAGGTGAGCGGTGTCTCTTTCATGAAGGACACTAACCTAATTTTGCTTCCCCAAACGAATACAAAGCTGTATCACATTCCGACCAAGCGGAAGCTGATTTCCCACACGAATAAGGACCCGCTGACCTTTTGGCTATCCGGGTCCATGGAGCGTGTGTTATACGGCTATAGCCATCAAGGGACCGTCTCCATTACGGCCTTAATTCACCTTATGAAAATGGGATGCAACCCGATTTTCCTCTTGGGGCAAGATCTCTCATTCCCCGAAGGAAAAATTTACGCCCAGAATTCAGTGTATCGTGGCTGTCACTTTACCATTGACGAACAGGGCAAAAAACACGTTCATCTGGAAAACGTGGAAGAGTTTTACGGCGCTGAAGGCTTCTTCAAAGATGAAGAGGGCTGGAAGAAAGAAACCAGCAAGTTTGAGTCGATGCTTGCGGAAACCAAGGGCTGGAATGGCGAAAAGTTGTTCACCAATATCAATTACGGCGCGTACAAAAAAGCTTTTGAACGAATTCAAGAGGGCAATCCTCAGTTCCAACTGGTCAATTGTTCTGAGGGTGGCGCTTACATGGAGGGGTATGAGCATCTACCCTTTATCGAAGCACTGGAAAAATACAACGTTGAAAATTATCATGTGGCCGAACGTCTTGAAAATGCCTTTAAAGAGAGTTATCACGTCGAAGAACCTGGTTCGGAACTGTATCAAAAGGTGCATCGTCGCTATTTGGATGATAAAAAGTCTCTTAAAGCCATACGACGTATCGTTAGCAGTGGATTAAAGATTGTCAAAAAGGGGCTTAAGGAACTTAAATCGACGGATGAGATCACCGAGAGCCTTCAGGAGCATATTGCCGCCTTGTCTGAGTTGGATGTCGAGTTGCTGAGCCACACGCAACAAAACGTACTGATAAATTGCTATATCAAGCGGGATTTGTTCCGATTTTCCAAGACCTATGGCCGAAAAATTTCTCATAATGATGACGAAGCTCAAGAAGGTGATTTGGCTGAGCTGAAAGAAAATCTTGAGTCGACGATTCTGCTTTATGAAGCCGTCAAAAAAGGGGTTGATGGAATTATGGAGACGCTTGATCCCATTTTTGAACGATTCCCCAAGCCCAAAAGGATTTCAAAAGCGAAACCAATGCGCACCAAAAGCCAGACAGAAGCCTTGTGCAAGGTCGGAGCTTAAAAATTTGTTACAATGATCTGAGATGAATGAGTATTCTGGAGTGATGAAAGACAGTCTTGCGTTATCGACAGGCCGACAAATAGGTCCCGGTTCCCCCACCTATATTATTGCTGAAATCGGAAGCAATCACGATGGATCGCTAGAAAAGGCAAAGTTTTTGGCGGACCAGGCCAAGCTAACGGGGGCGGATGCCGTCAAGATTCAATCGTTTCAGGTCCATCAGCTCATCAACAAGACGTTCAAGCCCAACGGCAAATGGCAGCCTCATCAAGCCTGGGATATTCTGGAGAGACTTTCAGTGCCTGAGTCTTGGCATTGGGAGCTGGCAAAACATTGTCAGTCTATCGGCATTGATTTTCTATCGACTCCCTTTGACTCCCAGCGTCTGGCCCTGCTGAATGAACTGAACATGCCACTAATCAAAGTGGCTTCTGGTGACTTGACCTACCATCATTTTCTGGCTGAAATCGCCCGGTTGAAAAAGCCTGTGATTCTATCGACGGGTTTAGCGACCTTAGGCGAAGCGGAATCGGCCCTTAACGTGCTTAAAGATGCCGGTTGCGATCAGGTGGCTTTACTGCACTGCGTTTCACTCTACCCGCCGAAATTCGAGGATTCAAACATCAGGGCGATGGTGACGATGAAAAACGCCTTTCAGGTCCCTGTGGGGTATTCGGATCATACGCCTGGCAGTACGGTGCCTT
>JANWKX010000066.1 GCA_025451145.1 Vampirovibrionales bacterium | reverse complement strand
TCATCTGCGGGATTTTCCGTATGGCTGACCCGTACCCCGGTGACTTTATTCCCGTCATACATAATTTCATGGGCCGCAAAGCCTGGGAAGAAATCAATCACGACATTGGGCGCGTCATTCACCACTTCTTTTAATTGGTTGGCCATCCAGCCCACCACGTGGCTCAGGGTTAAGATCAGGTAGCCTTCTTTTTTAAACTCATCAGGCATCAAGGTTCTAGGGACATCCCAAGCTTTTTGACTCCCCATGACGGTAAATCGGCTTTCTTCGCAAACGCCTTCAATGGGGAATCCATTGGTTTCGTAGTCAGGAAATAGCTTTTGAATCACATGCGGCTTGGAAACGGCCCCACTGACAATGTGGCTGCCAAACTCCCGGCCTTTTTCCAGGATGGCGATTGAGAGGGTCTGACCACTGTCTTTTGCGAGGGCGACTAACTTATGGGCCAAAGCCAGGTTGGAGGGGCTGCCCCCCACCAGAAGCAAATCATATTTAATTAAATCTTGGCTAGACAACGGAACTAACCTCCTTGGGAGATGATGATTGACTGGACTGAAGTTGGCGAATCATCTCGGGGAGTACCTGATACAGGTCGCCAACAATGCCATGATGGGCAAATTTGAAAATGGGTGCATCGGGATCCTTGTTAATGGCAATGATTAAATCGGAGTTTTGCATGCCGACCCGGTGCTGAATGGCGCCAGAGATGCCACAGGCAATATAGACTTTGGGGCGAACGGTTTTACCTGTCTGACCAATCTGGTGGTTATAGGGAATCCAACCGGCGTCCACCACTTTACGGGATGCGCCGACGGCGCTGTTATCAAAACAATCAGCCAACTTGCGGATTAACTCAAAGCCTTCGGGATTACCGAGACCATAGCCACCCGCCACGATGACATCGGCCTGAGCCAAGTTGACGGTCTGGTTGACCTCCCGAAACGTTTCCTTGACTGCCAGCCGATAATCCGAAGAATCAATGTCAACGGGAATGGTAATAACCTCTCCGGTTCGTTCCCAATCCGGCTTTAAGGGGACCATCACGCCGGGGCGGGTGGTCGCCATCTGCGGGTTTTTCCAGGGGCCTAGAATCCGGGCTTTTAAACTTTCACCAAAACTGGGACGAATGGCATACAAACAGTGGGCATATAACCCGATTTTACTGGGATCGGAGCCGCCTTTATGGTCGTAATCCCCAATATCCAGTTCCGTGGTATCGGCTGTTAGGCCGGTGGTAAAGTGGGCGGCGATTCGAGGCGCCAGATCACGTCCCGTGGTAGTGGATCCCAACAACATGGTATGGGGCTCCACTGCCATTTGTTCAATCCACTTGCAAATGACCCGGCGGTACGGCAGGGTTCGATATTGCTCCAGATCAGGATGGTCCGCAATATAAACTTTATCTGCCCCATGGGCGATGAGGGTTTTGGGGATATCCCCCAAATTATGACCTAATACAATGGCCGTTAAGGGCCGTTTAAGCTTGTCGGCCAGTATACGGCCTGCGCCCAATAACTCCAGACCCACAGGTTGTAATTCACCCAGACATTGTTCGGCAAAGACCAAGACTTCTCCGACAGGCTGGTCGGCGTTAATGGGTTTTACAATTTCAGGACTTTCTTCGCTCATTGTCTTACAAACTCCTTGATCTGGGTCCCGCCGGTAATCTCTTTGACCAGGGCTTCAATGGATTTGCCCTGGTGCATCACACATTGTCCACCAATTTGGCCGACCTTGTCGGTATGGGCAACAATGGTGGGCGACCCTTTTAATCCGCACAATTCAGGATCCGCGCTGACATCATCCAGGGTAATGGTATGGATATACTGGTTTTTCAAGGCTTCATCCCGATTCAGTTCCTGAATCAGACGCGCACCGCGTAAGGTTTTATATTCCAACTGGTGATACGCATTGGCCACAGTGACCAGGGCTGGCAGATTGCAAATGACATCCTGATGGCCACCTTCCACAATCCGACGGGCATGAAGCTTACCTTCTTCGATTGAAAAATCTTCGCAATAGGTGACTTGAGGAAGATCCAGGCGTTCTGCGATTTGGGGTCCAACCTGGGCCGTATCGCCATCGGTGGTTTGGAGGCCTGTGAAGATCAAATCCATTTTTCCCAGATACAGCACACATTTATGCAAGGCATAGGCCGTTGCCAACGTATCAGATGCCGCTAAACGGCGATCAGAAAGCAAATAGCCCTGATCGGCTCCGTGGGCAATGGCTTCCAGCAAAATTTCAACCGCCGGTGGAGGTCCCATGGTTAAGGCCGTCACCCGGCCCCCATACATTTTTTTGACATGCAGGGCAGCTTGCAGGGCGTAACGGTCAAAGGGATTCAACATCCGTTTTGCTTTGGCTCTGTCGATAGTGCCATCTGGGTTTAACCCGGCCTTGGATGAGGTATCCGGGACTTGTTTGATCAAAACAAGAATGTCAGAAATTCCTGACATCAGCTGCGTCCTCCAATGTTAAAGCGAGGGGATACGGTGGGGCTCAAGATAAAAACCACTCAAAGTCAACAATCTGATAATGGGGCTTACTATCCGTCATGAATATACTACAAACTTTACGAGAGCAATGCCCATTTTTCAAGCAAAACTTTTCATCAATTTTAAGGTGGGACTTGATGCTGCCAGATGGGAAATGACTTCGGCTGGGGGCTGAAAAATCATAATTTGGTTTTAGAACCTATTCGAGAAATGTTCAGGGCGAAGCAGGTGCAAGGGGCCAAGCTAAACGTAGTGCAGCATTATAGACTTTACGGGTCCCAGCGAGGCACGCCTGCCGAGTTGGGAAAAGAATCAGAGTTTACACGTTAGTAAATGATGATTCGAGCATCGTAGCGACAACGCAGATGCCCGTCATGGACGTTTCTCGAATGGGTTCTCAAGATAGGAGGTGTTTCATTTCAGCTACTGCTGGGCCGATTCCTGTGAAAATGGCTTTGGAAATAATGTTGTGGCCGATATTCAGCTCAATGAGCCCAGGAATGGCCAGGATCGGTTTGACATTTTCATAGGTTAAACCGTGGCCCCCGTTGACCTTGATGCCGATTTCCCGGCAGTAGTCACCCGCTTCCATCAGATGCTTTAAGGGGGTTGCTGCCGCTTCAGGACTTTCCAAAAACGCGTTGGCATACTCACCGGTATGAAGCTCCACAAATTCAGCCCCCGTTTCTAAGGACGCGTCCAGTTGTGCGAGATCCGGAGCCACAAACAGGCTGACCAGAATGCCCGCACCCTGAAGCTGCTTTACCGCTTCTGTTAAGGGTTGTTTATGTCGAATGACATCCAATCCGCCTTCTGTCGTTATCTCCTCCCGGCGTTCAGGAACCAAGGTGACCATATGGGGATTTAGGCTGGTGGCCATCTCAATCATCTCTTCCGTGGCGGCCATTTCCATATTCAGCCGGGTTTTAATGGCGTTTTTCAAACGTCTCATATCCTTATCACGGATATGCCGCCGATCTTCTCTGAGATGGGCCGTAATGCCATCAGCCCCATAGGCTTCTGCAACCAAAGCTGCTGCGACAGGATCCGGCTCAAGCCCACCACGGGCATTACGAACCGTTGCGACATGATCAATATTCACACCTAAGAGAATCATTTAATAATCACCTGTTTGAAAAATCCCAGTTATAATGTTAAGAAATTGTAAAGATGAGTGTGTCCTAAGGCGTCCTTGGAGGTCATCTGATTTCACAGCATACCCTTAACGAAGGGGTTTGCCAACAACTGCCTATCAGACTGATTAAACGGGCTTTTCACCAAGTATCATATTGTCTGAAAAATCATCTTTTTAAGGTTGTGGTTCCCTCCGCTTTTTGTTAAACTCGCCAAAGTATTGTTTGGGTAAGACAGGATAGGGTCTTGGCATTAACCCGCAACAGGCTGAGGATTAGCCCGCTTTTGAAAACCTATCAAGGACTTTTAAACATTGGAGTAGAGGTCGTGAGTTGGAAAAGAAAACTTGAAAGCTGGGTGGTATCCCAAAGCCACCTCTTTAAAATCAACTTATCCATTGTAACGGTTGGTACATTGGCCTTTGGAAGCATTGCCCTGGCGCATACCAGCCTTCCCATCGCAAAGCCTGTGACCACATTTGAGGTTTATCAGGCTGTTAAAGGTGCGCCCCATTCGATAAGAAATAGCGCCTTAAGTGGTGTAACCGATAGTTCAAAGCTTGCATCCTCCATTGATGAGACCGTTGACTACATTCAGGAGGTCTATGGGACCAAGGTTCCCCCTAAAACCTCCCCTGAAGAAGCCAAAATCAAAGCCTTGTTTTCAGAACCGATTCAACCGGCACTCCCCTCGGCTGACGTTGAGGAAGTTGAACCGACACCTACTAAGGAAACTATACTAGGACCTGTGATTGGCCATGCCTACGTCGCCCATACATTCCCTCACTTCTCAGGCAGAAATCTTCTTTGGCCCATGCGGGGCGGCTATGTCTCCTCCCGGTTTGGGATGCGTTGGGGCAGAATGCACGAAGGAACAGACATTGCAGCGCCCATGGGGGCTCCCATACTAGCGGCAGCGGATGGCACCGTGGTTTTTTCCGGTTGGGAATCCGGTTATGGTCAATTGGTTATCTTGGATCACGGTAACGGCGTTAAAACCAAGTATGGCCATTGCTCAAAACTTTTGGTTCGTGTCGGCGAATCAATCCATCAGGGTGAAGTGATTGCCAAAGTGGGAAGTACTGGACATTCCACAGGACCTCATCTCCACTATGAAGTGGTCCACGAGGGCATGGCCAGTAACCCGGAGTTTTTTACCCGCCGACGTTGATTTTATCTCTCTATTAATGTCCACTAACCTGATTTAAGAAGGCTTGTTTATGGCATGCTTTATTTTAGATCCCAAAATTAGAGCGCAGTAGGCTATTTTCTTGTAAATCCCACATACGTATAATGGGTGAGAGGATGGTGTTGAAGGTTGGGTATGGTAGGTTTATGAGGCGGGATCCGGTCATTGATTATTATGAGATCTTGGAAATCTCTCCGAATGCCAGCCAAGAGGTTTTAAAAAAGGCGTATCTCCTATTGGTACAGAAGTATCAGCCAGAGCTGTATAATGTAGCCTATAAACGCTATGCGACGGAACGTTTAAAAAGCATTCAGGAAGCCTATGGGGTCTTATCGGATTCAGCGGAACGTCGTCGATATGATGCCATGTTAGGGCAGGCCACGCGTCTTTCCTTATTGGCAGGCCAGGAGAAAATGCCGGCGATACCGAAGCAATCCCATCTCAGTCTTCGGCAAACAGTCATGATGTTAATGGTGTGTTTTTTAATCTTTTACTGGTTCAAGCCCACCCTGATGGCCTTGCCCTTTCCGGCAATTTTAGGGGTCTTGTTCCCGGTTAGTTTAATTGTTATGGTGTATGGGGTTCTTAAGTTCAGAAATACCAGGCAAAAACGGAGGTCTTAAGCCCCAGGGTGTCACTTCGGATACTGGTCGTTCCGCTACGTTTTATTGGGGATTGTGTTTTAACCATTCCCTTGCTTAGGAATATCAAACATCATTTTCCTCATGCCGAGGTCGATATCCTCATTCCGCAGACACTTCAATCCTTATTTGAGAACTGTCCTTATGTCAGCCGCATCATTTTGGAGCCTAAATCCAAGATTCAGCTTCTTAAAATCTTGCGTAAAAACCCGTATGATATTGGCTTCTTGCTTCGCCGAAGCCTGACCCAGGCTTTTATGCTTAAGCAAGCTGGCATTAAGCGCCTGATTGGATATGATGAACAGCGGTTGTTTCAGCCCATTGGTTTTAAACGGTGTGGGCTTTTTCTGGATCAGACGGTGCCGTTTCCGCCATTGGATACGGATATCCCTCAAGTGAAGACTTATTTGAATCTCTTGTCACCGTTGGGATTGTTGCCCCATGATGAATTTCTTGAGCTTTGGCCTTCAGAAGAGGATGTTAAAGTGGTTGAGCGAAGTCTTGAAGAGGCTTCTCTCGGGGACACGCAACGTTCAATTGCTGTTTTTCATGCGACCAGTGCCTCACGAGAAAAAGCCATGGCTCCGGATCGGTTTTTACCGGCGCTTAAAAAGCTTCAGGACTCTAATTTTCGGATTTTGGCGATAGGAACGGCCCAGGATGCTGCCTATTATGACTTTTTTAAGGCCCAAGGCATTGTACTTGAAAACCTATGCGGAAAAACCACTTTGTCTCAAAGCTATGTCCTGCTTCAGAGAGCCCAGGTTCTGTTTAGCCTGGATTCGGCTCCGGTCCACCTGGCAGCGGCGGCAGGAACATCCAATATTGTGGCGATTTATGGCCCGACCAATGAAAAGCAATGGCGTCCCTACCCCTATGATGGACGCTTTATCCCCGTAACCAATAAAACCTTAACGTGTCGGCCTTGCTTGCCCAAGGTCTGTGAGCATAACCTCTGTCGGGAGGGATTAACGGCTTGGGATATTGCTCAGGGGGTTCAGCAATTTCTGGATCAGCCCTCAAGAACGGCCATGGCCTCTTCGGACAGATGATCCGACTGGAGGCTTTGAAAGATTTAATTGAGGCAACTTTGCTGCCGATTATCGAAAATCCTCAGCAGCGAACGGCTGAGCGAAACCAATTGTTAGCCCATTTCCTGGAGATTTCAATTGAGCAGCAATGGCTTCATCCTGATCTGGAAATTCATGATGAAGATGCCGCCTTCCAAAATTTAAGAATGGCCTTATCTCTGCGGGTCAATGAGCGTCTTCCCATACAGTATTTATTGAAGGAGGCGGCCTTCATGGGACGATCGTTTCACGTGACCCCCGCGGTGTTGATTCCGAGACCGGAAACAGAGCTGTTGGTGGAAGCAGCCATTGAATTTGCCAAAACGGCCCCTGTTCAAAACGCCATTGATCTTGGCACTGGCTCCGGCTGCATTGCCGTGAGCCTGAAGGCTGCTATGCCATCCCTTGTCGTTTCAGCGGTGGATATTTCGCATGAGGCTTTGGACGTTGCCCAGGCCAATGCCAAGGCACATCACGCCGAGATTGAATTTTACCAAGGATCCTGGTTTGAGCCGGTCCCAGAGGCTTCTTTTGACCTTATCTTGAGCAATCCGCCCTATATTGCCCCTGAGGATCGAACTTCTCTGGCCCTGGAAGTGCTTCAGGAGCCGGCCATGGCCTTGTTTACACCAGATTCCCCGGAACGGTTTTTCGAGACGCTCTTGATGGAGATTCAGGCGCACTTAAGGCCTTCTGGCTTGGCTTTGGTTGAGATTGCCATGGGGCAAGGGCCTATGGTCAAATCCATTGCCCAATCCCTGGGTTTCTCTGCGCGATTAATAAAAGATTATGGCGGCATCGAGCGTATTTTAAGGCTTGAAATATCAGGCGTATCGTCCTCTTAAAGGCTTGGAACCCGATTTGGTGTGAGGCTCCTGTGTTTATCGGATGTTTCTGCCTATCGCAAGGCATTGGCCAGAGACAGTGCTAGAATAAAATGTATTCACTTCTACCTGAGGAGTTCAGCCTGTGAATCGGGTTTCGACGCTGGATAAGCTCTTTAAGCTCAGCTTGACGATGCTGGCTTTTACGGTCCTGACATGGCTGTTTCTAAAAGTGGGGCATTATTTTTTTCAAATCATGGTGCTCTTGGGGCTTGCTTTGATTGTCACCTATTTGCTCCTAGCGCCTGTCAATGTGGTTGAGGCGGCTTTGCGTTGGTTCGGAGGCAAGCTGTCGCGTGGTCGGAAATGGCCATCTTGGACAAATCGTATTCCAAAGTCCACACCTCGTACTGTTTCTATCCTATTGGTTTACCTGATCTTTTTCCTGATCACAGTGATTATGAGCCTGCGTTTTACGCCGGTGGCCTTAAGACAGTTAAACGAATTCTCCTCTCAAGTTCCCAGGTACGTTCATGTTGGCGAAGACTGGCTTTTAAGTCTGCCCGTTACCCAAAGTTACTTTCACCAGGAGGTTAAACTTCTGGAAGCCCAGGAGCAAGGCATACCGGTAGATCAAGGAAAACTTATTGCCCCGGCGGCCCAAGGGCTTTCCGGCGTAGAAGCTCCGAAGCTTTCTGTTTACGAAAAAAATGTGATTCGAGAACGGGTTTTCTCAACGTCCAACCGATTCAATACGTTCCTAAAACAGCATTTGGGACGAGCCTTTAGCGATTTACTTCATTTATTTGGGAAGACGCTTGAGGGGTTAATCTATACCCTGACGGGGCTGGTTCTGGTGTTTTATTTTCTGTTGGATGGCCCTAAGCTGAAGACGGGCTTTATTGAAATGCTGCCTTCGGATGTCCAGCAGCCAGCCGATTATTTTCTTTCCAGCCTGCATAACGTGATGTTTGGCTTTATCAAGGGGCAGGTGATTTTAGGGATTGTGACCGGGGCTTACCTGATTCTCATCAGCACCGCTCTTGGGGTGCCTTATGCAATGTTTCTGGGGACTTTTTTCGCCATTGCCCAATTGGTTCCTGTGGTGGGGGCATGGATTGGCTTTTTACCCTGGATTTTTGTCCTGCAATCCCTGACACCAGCAACATTTTTCTCCATTGTGGCGTTGATTGCTTTGTTTCAACTGATTAAAGATGTCTGGATCGCCCCGAAGATCATGGGCCATGTGATGGGGTTGCATCCGGTGATTGTGATTCTGTCCTTGCTGGTTTGTGCCAAGGCAATGGGCCTTCTCGGTTTTCTATTTGCCATTCCTCTGGCCAGTATGGTCAATGTGTCCATTCAGTTCTTTCAACATCACTGGGGGGAAGAGCCTGCGTGATTTTCCTGGGTGCGGGCTGAACTCGCCAGCTTCAGAGGATTCCGTTATGATTGGGAATATGTATCGGGGAGGAGACGATTTATGTCATCCATTTTGACACCATCCAATGAATCCCATTATCCGACACTGGAAAAGCCAGCACTGTCGGCTTTTGATGTTCCGCCGAACATGGCCGATTACCAGGCAATGTTCAATACCTATACCTGGAGCCAGGCTGAAACCGAAATTCGGGTGCCCAGGGCCAACGGCTATAACAAAGCGACCATTTGTATTGATGATCACCCGCCTGAGGTGATGAAACGCCCAGCCCTGATTTGGGAAGCCACGAATGGCGCTATGGAAACCTATACCTTTGAAGATTTGAAACGTAAAACCAGCCAGGCGGCGCACCTTTTTAAAAATCTGGGTATTCAAAAAGGGGATAGGGTTTTTGTCTTCCTGGAACGGATTCCCGAACTCTATATTGTTGTTTTTGGCGCTTTGAAAACTCAGGCGGTTGTTGGTCCATTGTTTGCGGCCTTTGGCCCGGAAGCCATCAAAGATCGCATTCTGGATTGCGAGGCTCGTTTTGTGGTGACATCACCCGCATTGAAAGGGCGGATTGACGCTATTTTAAAGGATTGCCCTTCGGTTGAAAAAGTCATTGTGGTGGATCGTCAAGGTGATTATAACGCGCCTCAGCCTCATGAGGTGCTGTACCAGGACATGGTAAAGACCATGCCCGAATCCTTTGAGGTCTCTTACACCCAGCAGGATGACTACAGCATTATTCACTACACCTCTGGCACCACTGGTAAACCTAAGGGGGCTGTTCATCGGCATTTTGCCGTGGTGGGTCATGCTTCTACCTCCCGGTATATCCTGGATCTCCATCCTGAAACCGATATCTACTGGTGTACTGCCGATCCCGGTTGGGTCACGGGGACTTCTTACGGGATGTTTGGTCCATGGGCCTTGGGGGTAACCTCGTATGTTTATGAAGGCCCTTATAACGCTGAAAAATGGTATCAGATCCTCCAGGATCAGAAAATCACGGTATGGTATACGGCTCCCACAGCCATTCGGATGCTCATGAAGGCTGGTGATGAAATTGTTACCCGCTATGATCTGAGTCATTTAAGGCATTTACTCAGTGTCGGTGAACCCCTGAACCCGGAAGCCCTGATGTGGGGTAAGAAGGTCTATAATAAGATTTTTCATGACACCTGGTGGCAAACGGAAACCGGGTGTATGCACATTTGTAATTATCCC
>JANWKX010000065.1 GCA_025451145.1 Vampirovibrionales bacterium | reverse complement strand
TGACGCAACGCCTGTTGGTAATCCGTAATGGCTTTTTCAAACTGGCCTTTTTGACCCTCATCAATGCCTTGGTTGTAAAGTCGGATAGCTTCTTCATCAGATTGCACCGATACGTGAGATGACTGGGATTGATATAAGCGAGAGAGCCGAAGCGAAAGAGAATCATGAGGCAATGGCGTCTGATGCATTGCTGATTCCAGGCGCGCCACCCGTTTTGTCAATGGATCTTGCGTAAATTTTTGGCCTAAAACATTGATTTCAAGGGCATCCAAAGAACTATCGGCATAGAGTGGGACTTGC
This sequence comes from Vampirovibrionales bacterium, assembly GCA_025451145.1. Lineage (GTDB taxonomy): Bacteria > Cyanobacteriota > Vampirovibrionia > Vampirovibrionales > JAGQHJ01 > JANWKX01. The sequence goes on along the minus strand of JANWKX010000065.1, from coordinate 23,374 downwards.
AGAACCATCACCATTAGAATGGCCAATATGACCCCATTGAGACGAATTTTCCGGTTTAGTGAGACTCTTGTCTTAAACAATTTCATCAGGCCCCCGCCCCTCTGGTTAAAAAACCAACTCCGAGAAAAACAAATCCACATAATCAAATATCAGTTCCTGTTTGGGATTGCCTGTTGGCCCGTTTCTGGTATTTTCCATCTGGGAAAATTCCATCTCATTCATTCGTTTTAACGCTTTATTGGCCTCTTTAAATTTATCCAGCTTCCGGTAAACCACAGCCAAGTTGTAATACGGCTCTTTAAAGCCGGGGTTCATATGAATGGCTGTTTTATAGGCTTCCATGGCATGTTTTGGCTTGTGATTAAGTTCATACGTAAACCCAAGCTGATTCCAAACCTCCGCATTGGCGTGATCATGGGTTAAATACTGATGAAATAAATTAATGGCGTCATCATACTCACGATTGCGTTGATAGATATAGCCCAGGTTCATCAAGGCTTTGGTTAAGTGAGGATCCAGTTCAATAGCCTTTTCATAGGCAAATTTCGCCTTCGTCCATTGATTAGACAGCTCATAGATATAGCCCAGATTGTTATAGAGTTTGGGCTTAATCTGTAGGTTTTGACAGCGCCCCAATTCGTCTTGCGCCATACGTTGAGCAAGGTCAAACTGGCGCATACTTAAAACCACAATGGCCTCATTGGCATGGGATTCACAGGCCACGCCCCCAAAATGATTAATGAGCTCAAGCTGTGAAACAGCGCCTTGGCGATTTCCGGATAGAAACAGCAAGACCCCATAGTCATTTACATCACCAAAGCGTTGGGAATAATCACTGACCACCTCGTAATATCGAGACGCTAAAGCAAAATCATTGGATTTTACAGCGGCTTTAGCCTTAGTCTTCGCCTCATCGGCCTGGGTTCTCAAAAGCTTATCAGCTTGATCTTTTAATGCTGCCGGTAATTTGGCCACAAAGGAGTTTAATGCCTTGAACGCCTGGGGCTCATAAGGGTTTTTCTGGAGTAATGCGATCAAGACTTGTCCGGCTTTATCAAAGGCTTTTAAATTAAAATAATCCTCAGCCAAAGCTATCTCTAGCTTGGCACTGGTCATGACTTTCCGGGTATCTTCCAGATGCTGAACGGCATCTGCCGTTAATCCTTGTTTAAACAAGGACTCGGCAAGACCCAAATGAGCTTCCAATGACTTGGGATCTTGAGCCAGCACGTTTCGCCATTCATAGCTGGCAAAATCCCAACGTTGATGGACCATATACGTCCGTGCTGCTTCAACTTGATCTTCAATGGCATAGCCATTGGGGTTTTGCGCAAAACTAGGGGCTAGGATTAAGATGGCATAAAACCCAAATCCCAACAGCCAAAGAAAACCCTGATAAAAGCGATGCTTAAAAATGGCCATCGTTCATGGATCACCCTCAGTTGCGCCGGCTGTGTGGGGATCATAAGCAAAAGCAAGCAGTTGCAATATACCTGCCTGGCGAATTGCATCTCGTAAAGCCTCTTTTCATCTTGATTTAGACAGATGAAACAGCGACTTACTGATCTCGATAGGCTTTGGCCAGAATTTCAATAGGGTGCATAACGTCCATCGCGATTGAGGATTGAGCGATGCCCGTTTCAAGCTGAAGCATGCAACCGGGATTTGCGGCAAGCACGATATCCGCTTGGGTTTTTTCGACATGCCCCATTTTCTCCTGGAGGATGGCAAGGCTGAGATCCGGGTGGGCCAGATTATACACACCGGCACTCCCACAACACATCTCCGCTTCGGTTAAGGGGATCAACGTGAGTCCTGGAATCTGTTTTAAAACCTCATAGGGCTCTTGCTGAACCCTTTGGGCATGATGCAAATGACAGGCTGCATGATAGGTTACCCGATCCGATACAGGATCAAGGGGTTCGGCCAAAGGCCGCTTGGCTAAAAGGGCCATCACATCGATGACTTTCTCTGAAAACACACGCCCCTCAGGGAGGGCTTCTAAAATATGGTCGTATTCCTTTAATGTAGACCCACATCCTGCGGCATTGACCACAATCCAATCCGGGTTGGCCGCAAGCAATTTATCAAGATTCTGCTTGGCCAAAGATTCAACAATATCCCGTTCACCACTATGGTGCGCCAAGGCCCCGCAACAGGTTTGTTCCGGAATCACGACCTCATAACCATTGGCTACCAGAACCGCAATGGTCGCCTGATGAACCCGGTGATAAACCGCGTTCATAATACAGCCAGTGAACAAGGCCACACGACCTCGTTGATTGACGCCAAAGACCTGGCCTAACGAGATGGGTTTCCCTTCAGGGATTTGAGGCATAAAGCGCTCTTGCTTGCCAAGAGGTCCTAAAAGCTTTGGCAACTGTAAGTTACGAACCAGCCTTTGCAAGCCAGATATTTGATACAGTCGAAGCACCTTGGCAAACCCATTCAGAATGAAAGGCCGCGGCAATACCTGTTTTAACAAGAGGCGGCGGATCCATCGTTTCACAGGGTTTTGATATTGAACCAACTTTTGACGAGACTGCATCAGCAAGGCTTCGTAATTGACACCTGATGGGCAAGCCGTTTGGCATCCCAGACAGCCAAGGCATAGATCGAGATGGTCCATGAGCTGTTTTGGTTCTGCGAGCTGCCCCTCGACAGAAGCGCGCATCAGATAGAGACGCCCCCGTGGGGACTCTGCCTCAGATCCCGTCACCCGATAGGTGGGACATGCGGGTAAACACATACCGCAGTGAATACACGCACTCAAGGCATCAAACGCATTGGGTTGTCCTAACGATTGAAGCGGTGGATTATGGGATTCCATTGATCTCACCTCCACCCAAGATGCCTTTGGGATCATATTGCTGCTTTAGGCGGGCTTGCCATTTGAGTAATACCGGGTCCGGCTCCTGATTCAGGTCGAAATAGCCCTGATCCGCTGGGTCTGCAATGCGAAGCACCCTGATGAAACCACCCAAGCTTAAAATTGTTTTCTGAAACGCCAGAAGGTCGGTGTAAGCAGGCTGGGATAACGGGTGCCATCGCAAACAAAACTGGCCGGTCCGGAGGGGGATAAGCACATCGGCACCGCTGAGCCAGGGAAATGAGGTTAAAAGTTGTGGGAGATCAAAGAGCATTTGATTGGGCAAAGCCACCCGAATCACCAAGGCTTGAGATTCTTTCAGATTCGTCCAATCCAGGCGTTCTACCCATTGGTTCAAAGTCTTAGCGGGTAAATCCAACTCTTGTAAATCGGGATTTAAGCCCCTTGCAACATGCAAAAGTGGTTCAGTACTTTGTTCTACCATCTGGAGATAACCGGATAAGGTCACTAAAATTTGCCATCCAAAGGTATTTTTCAGCTTAAACAACGTCAGCATTTCCGGATCATGAATCATCTTTGCCATCTGCTCTGCAAGGGTAAAGGCCGCCTGCATATCTTCCAGATGAAACAAAACGGTACGAGAGGCTTCCGGTTTAGGGAGAATTTTCAGAATCACCCGGTGAACCAATCCGTATTGATGATGGCTCCCAATAAACAGCTTATTCAAATCGTAGCCGGTGACATTTTTCACCACTTCACCCCCGTAATGAATGGGGCAGCCATCTCCGGTAATGGCTTCAAGACCCGTCACCCATTGCCGTAATGGGCCATAACGTGTTGCTGACAGACTGACAGTATCTTCCCCTAACAAACTCAATAGGGTTCGAGACGGCGCATACACGTGGGGTAGGCGATGATTTTTTTCTGCAAGGAGCTGGTTTAACTGTTCAATGGTGATGCCAGTCTCTAGGTTGATCAAGAGTTCTTCTTGGCGATATCGCTTCAGTCGATTCAGCTTTGAGAAACTCAAAAAGGCCATGGGGCGATACCCTAACGCATAATTGGAGGATTCGCTAAGGCCTAGTTTGGCTTCTGAAGCATTTGCCGATTTGAGAATACACTCAATATCCTCCTGGCTTTGAGGATACAGGAGAAGCCGCTCGGCCTCATTTTTGAGAGGGGCTAAATGCGGCGGAAGCGTGCTTAAAAATTCAGAAACCGGTAAATCGATCATATCCACGTCCCTTGAGCCTGAAGCATATGAGGCGCCAAGCCCTTTCTCACCTCACCACAGCCGCTTTTCACCGGTAAAATCTTATCCGGGTTTGCGATTCCTTTCGGATCAAACACCTGTTTTAAGCGCCGCATCACGTCGATTTCATCCCACGTAAACACCAAATCCATAAATTCGGACTTTTCGATCCCGATACCATGTTCACCGCTCAGAACGCCGCCCACATCCAAACAGGCTTTGAGGATCTCTTCTCCGGCGGCAAGGACGCGCTTCACCATGGCTGGGTCATCGGGATCCAACAGGATATTGGGGTGTAAATTGCCATCACCGGCATGGAACACATTGGCGATCACCACCTCATGCGCTTTGCCAATGGCTTGAATTTGGGTCAGTACATGGACCAGTTCACTTCTCGGAATCACGCAATCATGCAGATAAAAAGCCGGTAAAATCCGGCCGTATGCCGCAACGGCCCCTTTTCTGGCCTTCCACAAAGTTAAGCGCTCCGCCTCATCTTCGGCCTGACGCAGTTGCTGGACCTGATGCTGTGACAGTAAGGGCATAAGTTGTTGCTCCGCCATGGCGACCTCATCCGTATGGCCATCCAACTCAATCAGTAGAACCGCTTCGGCATCTTGGGGAAACCCAGTGGAGAACGCTTCATTCACCGCCTTAATTGTGACATCATCCATCATTTCAAGGGCAGAGGGCCGTAACCCTGAAGCCATAATATCGGCCACTAAGGCAGCCGCATGTTGTAGCTTGGAAAAGGAAGCCAAAAAGACCTTAATGGTTTGCGGCAACGGGGTCAGACGAACAATGGCTTGTGTAGCGATGCCAAAAGTCCCTTCCGATCCCACAAAAAGGCCGACCCAGTTGATGCCTCGATAATGCCCATGAGGCCCTCCCAAAGACACAATATCCCCTTCTGGCGTCACCACTTCCAACCCCAGAATGTGATCCGTGGTGACCCCGTATTTAACACAATGAATCCCCCCGGCATTTTCGGCAATATTACCCCCTATGGAACATGCCGCCTGACTAGAAGGGTCCGGGGCGTAAAACAGCTTGAATGGCCTGGTATCCCGATTGAGCCAGGCGTTAATGACGCCGGTTTCAACCCGTGCGATTCGATTCTCCGGGTCAATTTCAAGGATATGATTCATTCGGGATAACCCAATAAAAATGCCTCCGGAAACCGGCAAAGTCCCACCCGATAGCCCCGTCCCTGATCCTCTGGCAATAAAAGGAATTTCAAACTCATGGCAAATTTTGACCACTTGTGCCACTTCCTGGGTATTGGCCGGTAACACCACCAAGTCCGGTTGCGCCTTCATCAAAACACAAGCATCACACTCGTAAGCTTTTAAGACCTCTGGTGCATCAAGAACAAAGGCATGGCCCACAATCCGTTGAAAAAGGCGTTTTAGGGTTGGCGTAATCTTCGACATACTACCCATCAGATATCAAAAAACGGCGTTAAAAACATCATGAAAGCGATGTCTTGATTCAATTGTAGCTGAAATTAGCCCAATACCGTAGCAACAACGCAGATACCCGTTTTGGACATTTCTCAAGTAGGTTCTTAAGGCAAAAGGGATTCTTCGGGGGCTTCAACACTTTGTTCATAATGAGCTTCAGCCTGGGCCAGGCGATCCCCATTGTTACGATCCCAGCGCGCAAAAATGCGGCTGTCCAAAAAACCGGCAATATAAGCCAATCCGCCAAAAACGCCCAACATAAACCATAGCTCAGCGCTGGGGGCCTGGGCCGCTTTCACGTGAAACCAAATGAGGCAAATAATCAAAACCACAAAAAACATCGTATCTGTATCTTAATTCAAAGCGGTTGCGATGGAAATAAAATCCGATAGTATAAGCCCGCAAGAACCATCATCAGCATCATCAAGACCATCAACACCATGGGCATAAACGTCGGATCCCGGTAGCGCAAATCATATTGCCATCGGGGCATTGAGAAAACAGGCGAAACTGACATTGGATAACCCTGATTATCCAAATGTATCTTGGCCAAAAGCTTCTTGAATCCTTTTGAATGCCCTGGAAATGTCACCATCAGATAGGGTTGATTTTCGGCGTCATAATGAATACGCTCCGTCTTAAAGCGAAGCGTCCCATAGGTATTTAAGTATTCATAAAGCTGGTTTAAAAAGGGCAATTGCAATTTTTCACGCGTAATCGGCGCCAGGCTTTGCTCGACCAGATCCTCGAACAAGGCTTGGAGCAAATCTTCCTGCTCAGAGGTCACTGACGTAAAATAATTGTCATGCGAGTATACCACCAGCACTTCATGGGGAAACAGTTGAAAGTGTTCGATGGAACGATCATCGTAGAGGACACGCCTTAAACGCTGATCAATGTTTTTTTCCCAATCCAGCAATAAGGCTCGGGACGGCGGCACCAGGCTCACCGAAAACACCAGATTATGAAACGGGTCATCTTCCATCGGTTTTTCATCCATTAAGCGCTGAAAGTGAAGGAACAGATTTTCCACGGTACAGATCGCCAGACGGTCATGGAACTCTTCAATCAAAGGCGCCCGAAACTCTTCATAGTTAAACGTTCCGGGCTCAGAAGCATCAAAGCTGAAAATCCCCGTCTCATGATAGACTTCAATATTGTCTTCATATAAAACAATGGTGGCAAAAGCCTCCCGGTAAAAATCCAATAAATAAGGCTTTAAACTCTCCAGTGAAAAATGACTGGCATATAACTCCAATCGTTGGTTACTCAGATGGCGCAGTCCAATCATTCAGGCAACTCAGCCCACTCATCTCAAAGCGTTACTCGGATACATTCTATAGCGAAAACACCCTTCAGTGCGATGAGAAGGTCTCATTCCCGGATCAGTGTTCCCGTCCAACGACATGCCCCATGTCTCGAGAACAACCGTTTCAATAGATTCATTGACCAGGCTTTCAAGGGGTCGTTAAACCTGCTAAGATGAGGGAAAAAAGTTCCCCCATCTGAATTTTGAGAGCACACCGATTATGATCCATGGGCTATCCCTCTTTTTTATTGCGTCGTTTATTTCCCTGTTTTCCATCGTCGATCCCCTGCTGGCTGTCCCCATTTATGTGTCTCTAACAGAAAAATATACCCACACCCAACGGCTGATGACTGCAAAGCGGGCCTCTGTTTATGTCTTCTGGATTTTAATTTGCTTTTTTATCGCAGGTGGCTTGATCTTAAAGTTTTTTGGCATTTCCCTGGAAGGCCTTCGGATTGCTGGAGGGCTGATGATCGTTGGGTCTGCCATTGAAATGCTCCAGAAAAAAGAGCGTTTACTCCCGAATGAACAGGAAGAAGTTGAGCACAAAGAAGATATTGCCTTTTCCCCATTGGCCATGCCCTTATTAAGCGGCCCTGGGGCTATTGCGGTGATTATCGGCATGACATCGGAAGCCCAATCGGCAATGCACTACATCATTATCTTTTTCATCATTACCCTAACCTCTGTCAGTTGCTATGTGGCTATGCGTCTCGCTCCTACCATTGCGCTACGGATGGGCAAAACCACCATGACCTCCTTTACCCGGATTATGGGCTTTATTCTGCTTTGCGTCGGGATTCAATACATTGTCAATGGCGTGATGCCCTTACTCAAAACAGCATTTCACGGCGGGTAAGGTTCAAATTATGGTTGCTTAAAGGGGTGTCATTTCCGCATGAACGGTGGAAGCTTGTTTTTGGCGAATTGCAATGATTGCAAGCCCCACCAGAATCCCAAATACGCTAAACACTTGTGATGCCGTTAAATAATGGCCAATCCAATAGACCACATCGCCCCGAAGGTATTCAATCAGAAAGCGAATAATGCCATAACCCACAAAGAATAAACTCAGGGTCATCCCGGATATTTTGGAATGGCGCTCCAAGCGGAGTAATAAAACCATTAAAACCAAAAGCGCAGCGCTTTCATAAAGTTCTGTCGGGTGCACATGAAGGGGGTAGGTTTCATGCCCTACCGGGAATTGAACGCCCCAAGGCAGCATCGTCGGTTTTCCGTAGCAACAGCCCGACATAAAACATCCGATTCGACCGATGGCAAGGCCAAGGGCTGCGGGTATCGCTAAAATATCCCCAAATTTAAAGATATTAATATTTTTAATCCGAGCATACACAATAAACGCCGCCACGGCACTGACCAAACCGCCATACCAAACCAAACCACCTCGATCCAAGAGGATACTAAGCGGGTGGGTCAGATAAAACTGGGGGAAATAAATCACATAGAGGACCCGCGCCCCAATAAACCCCAAAAGCATCATCCAAAAAATGCCTTGCAAATAGAGATCCGCATTTTCACCAGCTTGTCTTGCCCGGGCCATGGCCCAAAGACTCCCGGTTAAAAAGGCTAAGGCGACTAATAGGCCATATGAATAAAGGGTTATGGGACCCAGATGAAGAAATACCGGATGCATACGGATATCTCCTGAAGATGCGGATCGGGCAATGTGTGAATTATAGCCTGGAGATACCACACATGCCAGCGCAATCATGGATTGAATCCGGACCTCTGTATTTGTCTTCTAAACGGCCCTTTGGAATAATGATATATTTGATCCCCTTTGAGAGGTCCTTATGTCATGGAAACCCTCGAAACATTTCTAAAGCAGCTTTCAACACCAGTGCTTGTCTGTCAGCAAGATAACCCTTCTGGAGAATGGCGTATTCAGAGCTGGAATCCCGCATTTCAATCCATGTGGGATGGATCTCAAAGCGATCTCATTGGAAAAACGCCGGATCACTTAATTCAAGTGGATGCAAGAGCACAGGCGCCTTTGATTCAACTCAAAACAATCCCGCCAGAAACCCACCTTCTCATGCATACCGGCTTGATCTACCCTGCATCGCAGCAAGCCTTGAGAGTCAAAGTAAAATACGATTGGATTGAGGACGGAAGGCTTTTGATTTGGATTGAACCTTTTTATGAGGATATGGCCTTAACCCAAGCTCATGCTGACTTTGTCAGCACCGTCAGCCATGAATTTAGAACCCCTCTGACCAGCATTAAAGGATTTGCCGATACCCTGTTACGCTACGGCACGAATTTGGATACAGAGCAACAGAAACGGTTTATCAGCATTATCAAACATCAGGCTGATCGTTTAACCCGCCTTGTGGAAAATCTGTTAACCGTGTCCAAAATTGGCGCTCAGAGGAATGATGTTATCTTCAGGCCCATTGGGGTGAAACGGAGCATCGAACGCATTGTCCAAAGCATTGAAGCGAAACTACCCGAACCACGACGATTTAAAATTGAAATTCCGGAAAATCTGCCCGAAGTTTGGGCCGATCCGGATAAGTTTGAACAGGTCCTCATGAATCTCATTGATAATGGGGCCAAGTATTCTTATCCTCACTCCGAAGTCACGATCCGGGCTTTTGTTCAACCGGAACATCCCGATCAAATTCAAATTGATGTCAGTGATCAAGGGGTTGGCATTCCTGAAGAACATTTACCCAACATCTTTAACAAGTTTTCCCGTATTGATAACCCGTTAACCCGTGAGGTCGAAGGCACTGGCTTAGGACTCTACATTACCAAATCCTTGACCCATGCGATGGGCGGTCAAATTTCCGTGGTCAGTACTCTGGATAAGGGCAGCACCTTTACGGTGGTTCTACCGGTTGCAAGCCCTCAACGCCAAACCGAGACCCATCTTCATGAAGGCCTGGAGGCAAAGTCATGAGTTTTCAACTGGTCCTCTTGATTGGCCTGCCCAACGGACCTCTGATTGAAGCGCTGCGCCAAGAGCTGAACCAAGAAAGCCTAATTCAAGCCATTGAATTTGAGAATTTTATAGACGCAAAAGAATCTCTCCCTTTGCTTTTACCGGACTTAATCCTGATTTATTCAACCCATTTTGATGAACAGATTCAGCAATTTTGCCAGGATATCCGCAGTCAAGCCAGTGAGCATCGCCCGGTTCTGGTCATCTCCTCTGAAACAGCGAACAAGGATGAACGAATTCACTACTTCCTCAATGGCGCAGATGATTATCTGAACGCCAGCATCGAACCCGAAGAGTTTGCCGTCAGGATCCTGGTGCACTTACGACGCAATGTCGAGTTGCTCTCTCATAGTAAAACCGGTCTCCCTGGGTTAAATATCTTTTCAAGGCTCATCCAGCGACACATCAATATGGCGTTGCCATGGGCCCTCTTGGTGATTGAACTCAACCATTTTGATCGCTATACAGAAGTTTATGGAAGCATTCCCAGTGAGCAAATTTTAAAGACGATGGCCGCCTTGCTCAAATCGTCGGTCTATAGCCCAGACATTGTGGGGCAAACCGATTATCAAACCTTTTTGGTGCTCACCACCCCTGATAAAGCTGAAAAAATTGCAGAGCGCTTGTGTAAACAATTTGATGACGTGGTGCCTCATTTCTACTCCGAAAAAGATCAACACCGTGGCTATTTGATTTCCCTGGTCAATGAGCAGGTCAGCCAACGGGTTCCCTTTGTTTGCCTGAGCATTGGGATTGCCACCAGTGAAAATAGATTTTTTAAAACCTATATGTCAGCCTACAATGCCGCCATCAATATGAAAAATTTGGCCAAAAATGCCTACAGCAGTCATTGGCTCAGTGAACGTATGCGACTGACCGGACAAATTATTGAACCACCGGCCATGAAAAAGATTTTGCTAGTGGAAGGGGATGCGGCACTGGCCTTTTTACTGAAAAGCACATTAGAGATGCAACATTATCAAGTTGAAACCGCCTTGAGCTACGATGAAGCCAAAGCCTGCCTTAGTGAAAGTACGGTGGATCTGATGCTGATGGATCCGACCCTCCATGGGCAAGATCATGGTTGGGAACTCTGTCGATGGATTCGGCAACAAATCACGTTTCGATCTATGGGCATTATTTGTATCTCAAGCGTTCATGAGCGCGAAGCCGCGCTATCTGCCGGGGCCGATCTTTATTTACCCAAGCCCTTTGAGCTCTCCAGCCTATTTACCTGGGTTGAGCACTTCTTAAAACGCTAAGATATACCGGGCAAGACCAAAGAGATTACTGTTGGCTAATGCCGCCGGATCGGCCGGTGTAAACGTTGTAATCAAATGTAAATTCAACATTAATACTTTTATTTCGAAATTCAGCCGGTAAGGGCCTAAAGGGTGCCGAACGCTCTACCGCTTGGCGCGCAGCCGAGTCCGCATTGCCATAGCCGGATGAACGTTTGACGCTGACATTGAGCAAGCGCCCATCTCTGGCAATGGTAAACAAAAGAATAACGGTTTTATCCTGCTTATCTTCAGGCGGCTGCCAGTTTCGGCGAATCCGACGTTGCAGCTCAGCCAGGTAAGGCCCAAAGTCTGGCTCCGCCGTCGCATCAATGCCAGCACGTCCACCGCCACCGCCAGGGCTTCCAAACTGGGAATAATTGCCTCGTCCACCTCGCCCACCTGAAGGGGAAGCACGACCTCCTGAAAACCCACCACTTGAAAATTGTCCCGGCAACGTTGCTGGGGCGACCGATGACCCGCCACGGCTTCCGGAAGGACTCCCAGAAGGGCCACGAACCACAGGACCCGTTTCTGCAGCAATCGGGCCTGGTGCTTCAGGGGCGCGAATTGGGGACAACGGATTGGGAACGGTATGGAACCGAGGACGAGCCGTAGACATCTTAGGAGCCGTCACCCGTGGCTTTGGAGGCGCCGGTTCATGGGAAGGAGAAGGGGCAACCATCTTAGGCTGTGGCCTTGGGGGCTGTTGAGAAGGCCTTTGAGGTTGATGGGTTGGCTGGGTTCGAGAAGGCCTTTGTTGCGCCTGAGGCCTGGGTATTGGTTTTGGGGCAGGCGCCCCGGCCTGCTGCATGGGTTGGGCGTCACGCACATGAGGAATCTTTTCACCACCTGCCCGACTGTTATGTTCGGCCCGGTTTCGAGTATGGGGATTTCGAGGCGTTTCATTCGGGGAATTGATCAGTTGAAACTCAATATCATGAAGGGGCTGTGGCCGGTCGAAGGTCAACAGATTAATGCCTAAAAAAGGGAGGATGACCAAGATCACCCAAAATAAAAAGATAATGCCAAAATGAACGCCAAGCGATAACAGCAGGCTTTTAGGTAAGCCTAATTCATCCTCATAGGAGGCAAGCAGTGCAGAACCCGGAACACCCGCAGACATAGGGGTTGCAGCGGCCGCATTTCCAGATAACGAGTTAGGGGGTAAATTCACCATCAAGTTGTCTCTCATCAGAACTTCCTTTAATATTTTAGGACGAATCCTAAAAAAACTTTAGTCCCCATGTCGAACCCACCAAATATTTGTGCTTTTCGCGGCCAAGACTGTGAAAATGTTCATTTTTCCTCCGTTGTTGTGTGCTCATCGACGGGTAACGTTGTCAAAATGTTCCCGAGGAGTGACAAGCACCCGGTTTTTCTCCGTTCGGCCGCCAAACCTTTCCAAGCCTACCCCTTATACCAAAATCCACAATCTAAGGATATCACCCTACAGGAGTGGGCGATTATCTGCGCCTCCCATGCCGCTACGCAAACCCAGTTGAACTTGGCCCAACAGATTTTGGAGAAGGCCGATGCCCACATCTCAGATCTCCAATGCGGTCCTCATCCCCCTATCGATGAGAGCATGGCCAAGACTTTAATTTGTCAGCATGAAGCCCCAACCGCCCTGCATAATAACTGTTCCGGTAAACATGCCGGCATGTTGCTTGCCTGTCGCTATTATGGCTGGCCCATAGAATCCTATCTGGATTCACAACACCCTTTACAAAAGCGAATTTTTGAAACCATTCAACACTACAGCCAGGCCCAGGATATTCATGTCGGTATTGACGGGTGTGGCGCACCGGCCTTACATCTCCCCCTTGAGGCCATGGCCCGGCTGTTTAGCCAGCTATCCACCCAGCCGGAGTTAGCCACCTTACGGCAAGCCATGGTGACCTATCCAGAAATAATCGGCGATGCCTTACGCATTGATACCCATTTGATGCAAATGACGAAAGGCAATTTGGTTGCCAAAGTAGGGGCTGAAGGGGTTCTGGGTATTGGCAATTTATCGACCGGCGAAGGGCTGGCCATGAAAGTGCATGACGGGGCGAATCCCATTCGGGATCGTCTGGTTGTTGCGATTTTATTGGATTTGGGATGGATCTCCGAGCATCAGGCGACGACCCTTTGGGAACAACCTCAGTTTTCCAAAAACATCACCAATACCCAGAATAAAACGGTCGGCCATTATACGTTTCATCTGAACTGGGCTTAAATTCAATTTTTAAATGAGATTGAATGTAAAAAATTATTAAAAAGTTAAATTTTTGACTCTACAAATGGCTTTGTCTGTTTTTTAATAGTGTTCCTGAAACCATCTGTTCCCGTATGCAGGTTAGCAGTAATCAAAAGAGGTGTTCCAAACTCATGACGAAAGCCGTTGAATTTCATCCGGTTAGCCGAAAAGCCACGTTAGATACAGCAAAGAAAGCGCACCCCAGCCTTCCTGAAATTTTCAGAGAACTCTCTGCCCTTTCTAAAAGCCACCAAGATGGCGATAGCTTTATCCACTTTAAGCCTGAAGTACAAGATGCAGAGAAAAATTTAGGCTTGGTTGAACGTATTGGAGAGTCCGTCTCCCTGTACATCCAATCCATGGTTGCCCCCATTATCGATGCCGTGAATGATTTCATCGAAAACGGTATCTCCTCCAATATGTCCAATTTACGGGAGCACCTCAGACTGCCTAAATTACAATCCTTTGTCGAAGGTGAAGTGAACAGAAGAGTTGAAGAAGAACTTGCAGATCAAATTCAACAAGAAGAGGGCGGTAGTGCAGCTTCTGCTCCACCTTCTGATGCAGGTCCAACTGAACCTCAATTTGCTTAATCTGAAGCCTATTGCTTAAGCAGTACCTGTGATACTACCCCGGTAAGATGCGATTTCAACGGAAATCGATTATCTTATAAAGTATCCAAGTATACTTTTTCTGATTACCAAAGCCCTTTTTAACAAAAGGGCTTTTTTTCATCCTTGGGGGATTATCCGACTAGGGGTGGCGAGGATGCTCCTCCTCAAGAGTAGTTGCCCCAGGGAGATATTGGGTTTCTTCGGGAGAAAGATTTGAAAACAGCGGGGTTGAGCTATCGAGTTGCACTTTATCAATCCGATGGCCATCCATCTCTAAAACCGTAAAGGTTAAATCCTCAAAGTCTACCACATCTCCTTCCTTAGGCTCCCGGCCCAATAAACCAAAGACAAAACCGCCCAAGGTATTAAACTCTTCATCGGGGATGTGGAGGTTAAACTCCTCATTCAATTGATCAATATCCAATCGGCCATTCAAATTCAAAGAAGTAGGCGATAGCTGCTGTACCATGGACACGTCTTCGTCATACTCATCCCAAATCTCGCCCACAATTTCTTCAAGCAAGTCCTCAATGGTTACAATACCCGCAAATCCCCCATGCTCATCAGCCACCATGGCAATTTGGATTTTCTTGCGCTTAAACTCCTCCAGCAAATCACTGACAGGCTTGTTCTCAGGGTAAATATCAAAATCCCGAACCAAGGTTTTTAAATCCACATTCCAATCTTGACGGCGAACATGCTCAAACACCTCTTTGGCATGGATAGCGCCAATCATGTTGTCAATATCCTCCTCATAGGCAGGAATACGGGTGTGGCCAGTCTGAATAATCAGATCAATCAATTCCGATAGGGAGGATGAAATTTCGATACAATCCACATCGGTCCGAGGAACCATAATATCCCCCACCACCGCATGGGTAAAATCATAGATATTTCTTAAAATCAGTTCTTCTCGAGGCTTTAAAACCCCCTGAATGCGGCCCGCCTCAATCAGTTGATAAAACTGATCACTCCAGGCGATATTGGTTTCATCGGCCAAGACTTCAATAATCACTTCCTTGATATTATGAACCCTGGCCTGAATGCGATCCCGCATGCGCTCAGTCAGATCATCCACATCCTTGACCTGAATATCCGGATTCACCTCAACCCGCATGTGAACCACGATGCCAGATAGCCCATAATCAATGGTTCTTAAATCATGGATCTGGGACACCCCGTTTAGGCTCATGACATAGTCCCGAATACGCTGCTCGACCTGAGGACTTGCAGCCCCACCCGTCAAACCGCGACTATTATGGAGAAATAAATAGATGGCTAGCCCCAGAAGCATAATCCCAATTAGAATAGAGGCAATTGAATCCGGGACATGGACATCTACTGGTGATAACCAACCAAAGTACTGTCCCAGGCCCGATACAGCAATGGCTATTAAAGCCACAATCGCCCCAAAGAGGGCAATGGTATCTTCATAAAATACAAATCGGGTGGTCGGACTCACAACCGATCGAACGTGTTTTGCAGCCAGCAGGACTTTACCGAACCATCCGCCCTCTGGTGTTAATTCTTTTTCAGATAAAACCGTGGCGGCAGCAACATTGACCGATGCCATCTCCATACCCACACTGGCCAATAAGACAAAAATAGAAAGCAAATAGCCATGAAGGGGTTCTGGATGCATCAATCGGAAAACCCCCAGATACATGGACCAACCCGCCAGTAATAACATCATAATACTGGCCAACATGGCCCATAGGGTCGTTTCCAAGCCATAGCCAAAGGGATGGGTTTTATCCGGGGCGCGGCTCCCTTTCTGAAGCCCAATCAGCAAAAAGCCACTATTCAAGGCATCGGCAAATGAGTGCATGGCTTCTGAAAGTAATGCGCTGTGACGCCCGATGAGCCCGGCAATGAGCTTCAATCCCCCAATACTGATATTGGCAGCAAGCGCCACGAAGACAGCATGCTTGCCCTGTTGCGTTTCATTCCCGTTTTTTTTGCGTTCCGCAAGGGGTCTAGGCAACCTGAAATTTTTAAATGGCCGCAAGGGACTACTGTCAGAGGGCTCGGATGTAGGCATGCAACCTCAATCGTTACGGACACAACATGAACCAAGACAACTTTTCATGAAAGTGATCTCAGTGCAAAATTGAAATAAATATCGGTAACACAAAAACATACTTGAATTTTAGCCGTAAACCAGCTTTTTATTTTATCGATTTTTTGCCGAATTTTCAATGCTATGCTCCTAAATCCTCCAAAAATGTTTCTTCACCGGTAATGGGGGAGGAAGGGGCACTCTTTTGTTGGGTATGCGATGAATGACTACCCCTGCCTTTGTGACGCTTCCTACGACGCCCCATGGGATGGGATATGATGTGGGCAATTTGATAGCCGATAATCCCCATTGCAATACTGGCCATAAGACCATAAATCAAGGATTGAAGGATATTGAGTGTCCCAAGATAGCCACCAATGCCAATGACTAAAAACGTCAAGGATGCAAATAAGCCTGCCATTCTGAACTCTGATTTCATAACCCAACCTCAACTTTTAGGATCATCTGCTTATTCTTCAAGCTCCTGATTTTACAGTTCTCATACGGCTGCCGATCGGGGTTCTACTTCCACCATGCCAACGGCCGTGGCTTTCACCGTAGGGCCAATTTCGTTATAGGATAAAACGCCAATCTGGGGCAACATTCTTTCAATTAACCGACGTAACGGCAATCGAATTCTGGCGTTACACAATAAAACCGGCTGTTTCCCGTGAATTGACAATGCATCTTCGATTTGTCGATTGATACCACCCAACAAAGCCTGGGTAAATTCCGGGCTGAGAGACAAAATTTCCCCATTTTCCGTAATCCCCGAGGCCAGTTGGTCTTCAATTTCAGGGGCCAGAGTAACCACCTGTAACGTCCCTGTGGCCGGATCCTGATACTGCTTACAAATGCTCCGGGATAAGGCCATGCGGCATTGTTCGGTTAAATAATCCTTGTCCTTGGAAACCCGGCTGTGATAGCTAAGGGCTTCCAGGATACTGACCAAGTCTCGAATGCAGACACGCTCCCTCAATAGATTCTGAAGGACCAGGTGGACCTCTGAAACCGTCAGCGGATCCGGAACCAAGTCCGTCACCAGAGATTCTGCTGTCGTTTTCACATTATCCAGAAGGGTTTGCACATCCTGGCGAGAAAGGATATCGGGGGCATATTTTTTGACCATTTCCGATATGTGAGTGGCAATCACCGCCGATGCGCTGACCACGGTATATCCCTTTAATTCCGCCTCTTCCTTCTGATCCCCATAGATCCAAAGGGCCGGAAGTCCAAAGGCCGGCTCCTTGGTTTTAATCCCCTTGATTTCCTCAGCGGCGCTATCGGTATTCATGGCAAGCCACATCTCGGCCCGAACTTCACCACTCTCCACCACAACGCCCCGAAGCTTCACGTTGTAATGGTTTGGTGGTAACTGCAAATTATCTCTGACCCGAATCGAAGGTAATAGCATGCCAAGCTCAAGGGCCATTTGACGACGAATTTGGGAAATTCGATCCAAGAGATCGCCGCCGTTTTCAGCCTCCAAGAGTGGGACCAGGCGATATCCGATTTCCACCTCCAAGGCTTCAATCTGGAGGAGTTCCATGACCCCCTGAACAGAATTGGGCTTTTTGGCTTTTTCTTTGGCATTTTCAGCCAGTTGCTTTTTCGCTTCAAGCTCGGTTTTCTTTTTCTCAGTCTTTACGAGCAAATAGCACCCGCCAAGGGCCATCCCAGCAATCAGCATAAAGGGAAATTTCGGCAGTCCCGGAATAAAGGATAATCCGCCAACCAATCCGCCCACAATGCCTAAGACTTTGGGACGCATAAACATTTGAGACACGATGTCATCACCTAGACCATGCTCATCATCCGCAACACGAGTCACCAAAATACCGGTTGCAGCAGAAATAATGAGAGCCGGCATTTGTGAAACCAGACCATCCCCAATGGTCAGGACTGTAAAATGCTGAACAGCCTCCTGAACCGATTGCCCGAGTTGAAAGACCCCGACAATTAATCCCCCGATAATATTAATGACCGTAATAATAATCCCGGCAACGGCATCGCCTTTGACAAATTTAGAGGCACCATCCATGGTCCCATAAAAATCCGCTTCTTTTTGAATCTGGGCCCGGCGCTTCTTGGCTTGCTGCTCGTTGATCAGGCCGGCATTGAGTTCGGCATCAATGCTCAATTGCTTACCGGGCATCGCATCCAACGTAAATCGGGCAGATACTTCAGCGACCCGGCCAGCACCACTGGTAATAACAATAAAATTAATAATGACCAAGATGATAAAGATGAGTATCCCCACAAAATAGTTTCCCCCCACCACGAAATTGCCAAAGGCATGAATCACTTCCCCGGCTTCCCCTTTGGTCAAAATCAGACGGGTCGCGCTCACGTTTAAGCCCAAACGATAGAGGGTGGAAATCAACAGGACAATGGGGAATGTAGAGTATTGAAGCGGTTCATCGGTATATAGAGTGACCATCATAATGGTAATGGCCAAGGCAAAATCAATGGTTAACAGAATATCCAACACCAAAGGAGGCATGGGCAACAGCAACATGCCAATGATCAAGGAGATTCCAACAGCTAAAAAGATATCGTTATGCTTGAGTAAACTGGCGAGCTTAAACTTCTTCATCAGCGTCTCCCTCCAAGATCAACGCCTCCGATTTTAGGCCGTTTTCGACCTTTATTACGTTTATAGACGTAGGCCAAGACCTCGGCAACGGCTATAAAAAGCTCTGGCGGAATCATATGATCCAGTTCCACCATAGCATATAAGCTTCTGGCCAATGGCTTGTTTTCAACAATAGGGACCTTGTGTTCTTTGGCAAGTTCCCGAATCCGAAATGCCATATGATCCACCCCTTTAGCAACCACCCTGGGCGCAGGAGCCACATCCGGGTCATATTGAATGGCAATGGCGTAGTGCGTTGGGTTGGTAATCACCACGTCGGCCACTGGAACAGCCTTCATTATCTTTTTAAGAATGGCTCGTCCTGCTCCCCTGATTCTACTCTTGATTTCAGGGCTGCCCTCCGCATTTTTCATTTCATCTTTGACTTCTTGGCGAGACATCATTAATTTTTTCATGAGCTGATACTTTTGGAAGAAATAATCGGCAATCCCTAAAACGAAGGTCATAATGGCAATGGTGGTACAGATATTCAAGGTCGTATTAAAAATAAGAAGCCATCCTTGAGCAAATCCCATATGGGTTAAGGCCATCAAATGATCCCGTTGTCCATAAATCACGGCAAACCCGCAAGCGCCAATAATCACCATTTTTAAGATGCCTTTAATAAGCTCAACAGCTGATTTTTGGCTAAATAGTCGTTTAAAACCATTAACAAAGTTTAATTTCTGGAAAGAGGGTTTGAGTGGTGCCGTCGTAAATAAGGGCTTCACCTGAATCAGGTTCGCAAATATCCCCACCACCATAACCCCGCAAATAAATGGGAGTAACACAATCATCGAGTGATAAAAGGTATCGCGAAACAAGGCTTCAAAGCCCACTTGGGACAAATGAGAAGCCATTTGGAGCTTATGCAGTAAAAATTCACGGGTCAGGCGCCCTAGGTATTGAAAGAAGTAGGCCCCGTACATGGTTAAAATCAATGAAACAGAACCCAAGACCAAAGCTGAGTTGAGATCGGCACTTTTAGCAACCTGTCCTTGCTCCCGGGCTTTGGACAGGCGCCGGGGTGTTGGCTTTTCAGTTTTATCGTCAGCCATCCATGAGTATCCTTATGCCTGGAAAAACACAAACAGGTGCTTGGTTAATATTTCAAACTGATTACCGAGCGCTTCGGCGGTAAAAGGGAGAACCATCGACATCAATAAGAGGCCCAAACCAATCTTCAAGGGCAAGGCCACCATAAAAATATTCATCTGAGGCATCAGTTTTGCCGTAAACGCCAATGCCACTTCATTGACCAACATAATTCCTAAAATGGGGAAAATCAGGGTAACGGATACCACAAACAAATCAGCCCCCATGGCCATTAATCGCCCAGTTAGCAGGTTAAAATGAGTGATCCCTCCGGCCAGGGGAAGGAGTTCAAAACTTTTAACCACCGCAATAATCAAGCTATGGTGAATGTTAAAGGAAAAGAAAAGTACAACCGCCAATATAAAATAGATTTGCCCCATTAAGCCTGATGGCTCGTGAGTAATGGGATCGACCATATTGGCCATATTCAAACCCATTTGCGTCGAAACCTGATTACCCGCCATCTGTATGCCTGCAAACACCATACTGGTGATAAAGCCTAGTAGCGCCCCTATCGCAAACTCTTGTGTGGCGACCCACATAAATTGCCAGAGATCATGGAGTTCAAGATGCGAATGCCCGGCGTAAAGCGGAAACAAAATTAGGGATAAGGCGAAGGCTAAGCCTGTCTGTAACTGGGGAGGAACAGTAGTATCACTAAAAAAAGGTACGGTTAGGAGAAGGCCGGTTATTCGGACCATCATCAACAGGAAGAGGATGACATTGCTTATTGATAACCAGCTTAAATCCAAAACATCTTCTCCTTAATGATACGTCAGCGTACTGATACTTCTGAGCACCCGTTGCGTGTGTTCGATATACAAATGAAGCATCCAAGGGGATACAAAAATGATGGTGATAAGGGAGGCTAAGATCTTGGGAACAAAGGTTAATGTTGCTTCTTGAAGCTGCGTAACGGATTGGAGCAAGCTAATGATAATACCCACGGTCATGGCGACAAGAAGCACTGGAGCACATAGGATGATAATCATCCACATTGTTTGTTGCATTAAATCCAGAAACGTGATTTGTGACATCGTATTGCTTCCTCATCAACCTAAGTATGAAATCCAAGAACCAGCGCTTCACAAATGAGATGCCAACCATCCACCAGGACGAAGAGAACTAATTTTAAGGGCATGGAAATGGCAGTAGGCGGCAAAAACATCATCCCCATGGAAACCAAGATACTAGAGACCACAATATCAATAATCAAAAAGGGCAGAAAAATCACAAACCCCATCTGAAAGGCGACTTTTAGCTCACTGATCACAAAGGCCGGCAGTAAAACATAGGTAGGAACATCTTTTTGGGACTTGGGGGCCTTAATTTTGGCCAATTTAAGAAAGAGGGCAACATCTTTTTTATCCACCTGCTTGAACATAAACCCCCTGAGCGGATCCATGGCATTATTGAGTGCCTGTTGTTGCGGCATTTTACTGGCCAAATAGGGTTGAAGGGCATGGGTATTAATTTGCGCAAAGGTCGGGGCCATGACAAAAAAGGTTAAAATCAAGGCCAACCCCACAATCACCTGATTGGGCGGTAAGGTTGGTGAACCAATGGCATGGCGTACAAGAGATAAGACAATCACAATCCGGGTAAAAGCGGTGGTCATAATCAAAAGTGAAGGGGCCAATGTTAAAACCGTCAGCAAAATGAGGATTTGTAGGCCTTTACTCACATCTTGCGGGTTGGCGGATTGACCTATTTTAATATCCAACGAAGGTAAGCCAAAGCCACCTTGAGCCAAAGCCACCCCTGGCATCACAAAAAGCAAAATTGAAACCAGGATCCCTAAAGACCATTTATGTTGCCTGATCCACTGCATGGGATAAACTCGCTCTCCCTATTCCACACCACACCAGAGACTTATACAAGCTGTCTCCTTATAATGACGGATTTCACCCCCCCGAGCATCAACCAAACACAGGAGACCCCCATCGAAAATCTCCTCTATTTGGTGGGGTTTTTGAATGAAATTCAGAATCCTGATTTCAAGAGGATTGGGTTGATTGGCCCTTTTGAAGCTTGGCAAGGGTCTGATACAGTTCTTTTTCCTGGGGAGAGAGTTTCTGAGGCATCACAATCTGAACCGTCACGAGTTGATCCCCTGTCGTACCATGGGCGGTGACCCCTTGGCCTTTGAGTTTAAACACTTTCCCGGATGAGGTTAAAGGGGGAATTGTCATTTTGACGGAGCCATGCAGGGTGGGCACCTCCATTTCTGCTCCTAAAACCGCATCCAGAACCGAAATCGGCAGTTCGCATAAGACATTCAACCCTTCAATGGTTAAACGATGATCCTCTGGAATCCGAATCAAAAGGAATAAATCCCCATCGTCACCGCCAGCACTTCCCTTGATGCCTTCTTTGGCAACGCGGATTTTTGACCCGTCTTTAATGCCCTGAGGAATCCGAACATCAATTTTCCGAACGAGCGCTGTTTTTTTGGCCCCCTGGCAAACGGTACAAACCAGACTGTTGACCTTGCCATAGCCTGAGCAACGCTTACATGTCTCTTGATGTTCAATACTAACTGATTTTACAGTCCCTGCACCGGCTTCTGAACGGGTGACCGTAAGTTCGACGGTAATATCGTCACCCCGAACCGGCTTTTCTCCACCGGAAGATTTATGGGCTGTATTTTCATGCTGGGATTTACTTTGGGCAGGAGCCTCCTCTTGGCGAAACAACCCATCAAACATTTCTTTAAACTTGGTGCCTTGGACATCAAAAAAAGACGGCGCCTCTTTCTGTGGAGAGGACTTGGGGGCTTCACGCTTGGTTTTGGATTTTGCTGAATGATTAGTGGAGGGCTTTGATTTAGTTTGGCCTTGTTCAGATGGAGATCTGGGAGGTTCCTTCTTGGAAGCACTCTGAGTTTGCTCTTTTTGGCTTGGTTGCCTGGATTGAAGAATACCAATACTGAGATCATAGGCCATTCGCTTTTGGCGATCCGATAAAACGCCATAGGCTTCACCGATTTCTTTAAATCGCCTTTCCGCATCAGGACTTGGGTTAATATCAGGATGAAATTGACGGGCCAAGCGCCGATACGCGGCTTTTATCTCATCATGAGTGGCCGTCACTTCAATGCCTAAAAGTCGGTAATAATTCTGCGGCACAAAATCCATCCTTATGGGCAGCAAGGTCCTATTTGTATTTTACCGGTGCTGAGGGAAATCGCTATCCTTCAGATTTTCGAAGTTCCAGAATCAAGGTGCCTCCCAGAACCGTCACAACCAGAGGCAGCAAGGCGGCAATAAATGTTGGCAGAATGCCAATACTGCCAATCGTTGTTGAAACCGGTACAAAAACGTTATACAGCAATAATAATCCTGCTGCATAAGTGAGGCCAAGGTTCCGTTTGGCTCGGGATCGTTCAATCCCAATACCTGCTCCGTAAATAGCCAGAATAATCGGAATGAGAGGTAGCACATAACGCTGTAACAGGCGCATTTCATAGAATTTAGCATCTTCAGTTTGGCCGCCTTCTTTCAAAAGCCTGACATATCGATGCAGTTGGCTCACCTTAAACTCTGCTGGATTACCGGTTGGAAATTGCAATAAGGCATTCGGTACAGGCGAGGTGTGGATATCCAGGCGGTTAAATGCATGAAT
>JANWKX010000064.1 GCA_025451145.1 Vampirovibrionales bacterium | reverse complement strand
ATTAAGCATGATGGCAAAAACTATGAAGTTCATGCACAAACTAACCAGCAGCTCCATCTGGAAGGTTCAAGTGATGAGTATACCATTACGAAGGATTCTCAATCAGGCGTGATTACGATTGTTGACAATAAAAGTGGAGGTAAGACTACCGTTACCGGAACCAACAATATACATTTTGATTCATATGGCACCAGTGGTTCGGATTGGAATTATGAAGTTGCAGATCTTAAAGCTAAACTTAGCAATTCATCGATTTCGCAAGGAGATTTAATTTCATCCTTATTTCCCGATACAAATCTTAAGCAACATAGCATCGGGGATTGTTACTTAGATGCCGCTATGGAAGCCGTGCTTAAATCACCCAACGGCACTCAAAAGCTTGCGAACTTGATTTCTTATCATGATGGCGCTTTTTATGTCACGTTTCCAGGTAAGAAATCGATTAAAGTGACCAATGACATGTTGAATGATAAAAATGAAACCACGGCAAATGGACTAGGGCCAACCATTATTGAATGTGCCTATGGTGAATATAAAAGTGGTAAGAGCGGATCTATTAGCCAGACAGATGGTAACGATAAAGGCGGAAATCCAGAAAGTACCCTGTCCCTATTAACAGGTAATTCTTCATCGTCTAGTAGTGGCAATATTCTTAACCAAGTTAAGGGTATTTTAACAGGCCAATCTGGTGAAGCATCTGCCGTTAGCAATATTTATGACCAGCTTAAACAAAACAAGGTGATAGCCTGCGTCAGCTTTGATAAAAACGCCCTTTCAAAACTTAAGGATAAATCAGGTAATCAGCCCATTGATGGCCATGCCTATACGCTGGAGGTTGATCCTGCCAGTGGTGATATTCTTGTAATTAATCCATGGGATACCCAAAATGATGTGCTGCGTTACTCGAAAAGCGACTTCTTAAATAATTTTAAAGGTGAAGTTGATTACACAAACGTATAACTGAGCTTTATAGCATTTACTATTGATTTCAGTAATTGCCCATTCTATGAATTCGCAAAAAAAGAGAGCCTTGAACGTGCCATTTTTCTGTCTGAGGGTATTTATCCCTGAACAATCTAACGCTAAAAGGACTTCCTATTTGCCAATACCCTCCTTTTTTTTAGGATTGAGATTAGAATAAGGGTATGGAAAATCGTCTGTCAGATGAGAGGGTTCAAGAGGCACATCAGCTTCTGGAACGTGCCCTTTATGAATTAAAGCGAGTGATTGTCGGGCAGGAGCACCTGCTGGAAAGATTGCTCGTCGCCGTCATCTGTAAAGGACATGTTTTGGTAGAAGGCGCTCCGGGACTGGCAAAAACCCTTGCCTTAAAAACCCTTTCCCAAATCATGCAAGTGGATTTCAAACGAATTCAGTTTACCCCGGATTTACTCCCCGCGGATCTGATTGGCACACGAATCTATAACCCAGGCCAAGGCAGTTTTTCAACCGAAAAAGGCCCCATTTTTGCCAACTTTATTCTGGCAGATGAAATCAACCGGGCGCCTGCAAAAGTTCAAAGCGCTCTTTTAGAGGCGATGCAAGAACATCAGGTGACCATTGGCCGAGAAACCTACACACTGAAGTCTCCGTTTCTGGTCATGGCAACCCAGAACCCCATTGAATCCGAAGGAACGTATACCTTGCCGGAAGCCCAGCTTGATCGATTTCTATTCAAGATTCTGGTGGGTTATCCAAAGGCCGATGAAGAGTTTATTATCCTGGAACGGGTGGTTGAACAAGGGCTTGAATGTCCCCAAGCCATCCTGAGCGCTGAGCAGATCCAGCTCCTGAGTGAATCCGTCTCTCAGGTTTTTCTGGATGCGACTTTAATGACGGAAATCATCCAGATTGTTCAAGCCACTCGAACGATTTTTAAAGCGGATGTCCTCTATGGCGCTTCACCACGAGGGACCCTAGCCATTGCGCAAGCTGCAAAGGGACTCGCCTTGATGAGTGGAAGAGGGTATGTTGTCCCTCAGGATATTCAAGCAGTCCTGAAAGATTGCTTAAGGCACCGATTGATACTCTCATACGAGGCCCTGGCCCAAGGGAAAACAACCGACCTGCTCTTGGATGAGATTTACGCAACCTCGGCGAATCGCGCTTCCGGAGGCTAACGATGGCCTGGATTAATTGGCTTTTAGATCTCTGGGACCCATTTTTGGGTCTACTGCAGGATCAACCTTCAGATTCCCGGATTCAAAACACTGGATCATCATTGAAATTAAGCTTAAGAACAAATCCCAAACGCCAAGGCCAATATTCTGGTAATTTTTTGGATTTGTTCAAAGGCCATGGCGTTGATTTACAAAATATTCGAGAATATCAACCCGGCGATGAAATCCGTAAAATTGATTGGAATGTGTTCGCTCGGACCGGTACCCCCCATATCAAAGAACATTTTGATGAAAAGCAGCTTCCGGTTTGGTTTTTTCTGGATGCCACGGCCTCCATGGCCTTTGGGCAAGTAGAGCCCAAACAAAATTATGCCAGTCGTTTAATTGAAATCCTTGGCGCCATGGCCCTCAAATCCGGCCATCGAATTGGCTTGATGGTCTGGCAAGGGCATGAAAATTTGCAGATCACCCCGCCATGTACCCATATTGAGCAGCTTCGCTGGGTGTTTAAGCAAACGAATGCTTCACTGGATTTAAATCCCAACCAACAGGCTTGTTTTTTCCCCGATCTGACCAAAATTTTACGCAATCGATGCTTACTGTTTTTGCTCAGTGACTTCATGTTTTTGGAAAGCCTGCCACACGCTCTAGCGATACTTTCGCAGCTTAACCGCAAGCATGACCTTTACCAAATCCTGGTTACAGATCTGATTGAAGAGGAGTTGTTCGAGGGCAACGGATACTTGCCATTGACCCACCAGGAGAAAGACTTGCTGTGGTTTGATTCTCAAAACAAACGGCTACTCAGGGTCTATCGAAAAGCATTTAACCGTGTTCTTCAAGAAAAACAAAAGAAACTGTCACAATGGGGGCATTTTTTTAAAGCCTGTAGCAGTATCTCCCCTGATGAGACGATTTTGGCCATGGTGAAATCGTTATGAGTCTTCCTTTGCATTTTGGGCCGATGTCTGTTGGCTTTGAATCTCCATGGTGGCTGTTGGGCCTGGGATTGATTCCTGTTCTGGCGATCTGGTTCTTATGGCAGCAACGCCAATATTGGCACGATGCCTTTGCCTTTAGCCAACTTGCCGTCTTAAAGCAAATTCGCCAATCGAAACACTTGCTGTTAAACCAACGCATTTTACCCCTATGCCTGCTCCTGGCGCTCTTGTTTTCAACCATAGGCCTGGCTCAGCCTTACTGGAAATCACGTTTTGCCACCCAAAATAGTATCTTGATGCTCGCTTTGGATATTTCCATTAGCATGGAGGCGACGGATCTGGCGCCTAATCGTTTAGAGGCCGCTAAAACCGCTGCGATTCAATTCACTGATGATTTACCATCCCATATTCTCATAGGGTTAAGCTTTTTTGCCGGCAATAACTACCTGGTATCGCAACCTATTGAAAATCACCAATTGATTATCGAATATTTGAAAAGCCTGAAAAAGGAAGACCTCAGGCCCGGCACCGCTATCGGGGATGCCTTATTAACGGCCCTGGATAGCATTCAAGGGGCATTAAACCAGCATGCGCCTTTACATCAAGATCAGATAAAATCCTCTCAGCATGAAGGCAGTATCATCCTCCTGACCGATGGTGAAAACAACCTGGGCATATCTCCCTTATTGGCTGTTGAACAGGCTCTTAAACAACATGTCACCATCTATACGGTTGGCATGGGGGATGAAAGCGGTGCTTATGTGAGAGACGGCATTTTCACCCATCTCGATGAGCCCATGCTTCAAAATATCGCGCAACAAACAGGCGGTGAGTACTTCCGAGCCCGTTCCTTTAAAGATTTTCAGGAGATTTATCGTAAAATTGGGCAAAAAGCCTTGAGCTACGAGGAGAAAAAACTCAGTTTAATGCCGTTATGCTTTGGCATCTCAACATTCTTTTTACTCTGTGCCTTTTTCTGGCTAACACGATACCGCCGATTTTGATCGTTGGTCGAAAAAGAGCATTCGTTTTTAATTTTTTTAAGCCTGAGGTAACGAGAAATAGAAATGGCTGCCTTTTCCGACTTCGCTTTCGACAAAGATCTCGCCATGGAGAGCCTCAATAATTTTTTTAGATAAGTAAAGCCCTAGGCCTGTCCCCACTTTTTGGAACTTTTTACCAAACGTTTTGTAACGATCAAAGAGAAATTTCAAACTTTCCGAATCAATGCCTGGCCCTTGATCCTGCACCGAAACATAGACCAGATTGTCCTTGCTATAGGTCGAAATTGTGATGTTTGCGTTTTCAGGTGAATAATTGACCGCATTTTGAAGAAGGTTGTTTAATACCCGCTGCATCTGTACAGGATCTACATTGACCATGGGCAACTCATTTGCCAAATGAAGTTCAATATGCTGGCGTTTTTCATCCGCCAAAAGCTTAAGGCTTGGAATAACCTGATTACGAATCAGGCCATTCAAGGCCAGGGGTTCCAACTTGAGCTCCAATTTCCCTTCTTCATACATATAGGTCGTTAATAAACTGTCCACCAATTGCGACATATATCGATTGGATTGAAGGATTTCCTTCAACACATCTTGTTGTTCTGGCGCCAAAGAGCCAAAACTACCTGTCTGAAGAAGATTAAGGGCTTGATATTCTGCTCGAATCGGCGTTTTTAAATCATGGGTTAACGTCGCAACAAAATTTTCTTTGGATTTCTGGATGAGCTTTTCCTGTGTGATATCCCACAGAACCACGACATAGCCTTGCAGTTTGTTGCTTGTACTTTTAATCATACCGCCATGAATACTTAAATACCTTGGACTTCCCGCTTCACTCGGGATTGAGACCTCCCGCATCAGGCAAATATTGGCTTGTTCTTCAGAAATCTCGCTGCTTAACTCGGTATCAATAGCCAAACGAACATTATCCTGGTGAAGTGGGCAGATTTCCCCATTGGTGTTCTGGCACTGACAGCCAATCATTTGATAAAAATTATATCGACTGGCAGGATTGCCATCCGGGCCTAATGGAATACCAAACCATTCGGCAAACTTGGGGTTGGCCGTAATAATTTGAAAGTGTGGATCCAAAAGCACGATGCCATCAGCGGAGTACTTAAAGATACTATCCAGTTTGTCCCGCTCACTTCGAAGATTATCTTGTAAATCTTTAATCCTAAGTGAGGCCATAATTCTGGCCTTCACTTCTTCAATTTTAAATGGCTTGGTGATGTAATCATAGGTCCCTTGCTTGAATCCCCTGACCATATCCTGGGTTTTATTCAAGGCAGAGATAAAAATGACCGGAATATCTTTGGTTTTGCTGTCCTTCTTTAAGAAATTCAAGACGGTATAACCGTCCATGTCAGGCATCATAATGTCCAGTAAAATCAGATCAGGCATGTAATTTTCAACCAGTTTTAAAGCCTCTGGCCCACTATACGCTGGAATAACCTCTTGCCCCATGCTTTCCAACGCATCTTTCAATAGTTCAACATTGAGGGGATTATCATCCACAACCATGACCGTATGTTGAGAAATATCCGCAGGCTGAATCTTATCTTCCATACCCGCTTCAACCAGAGGGTAGCTATACCGACCTGTAGGAAGCGGGGCATTGGAGAAGCGAGTCAAGGTATCCCGAGGATGAAAGATAGCATTCTTTTGCCAGGCAGGCGTCGAGCCATTAATTTCCATCTCTTGAACAGGTGGCTTTAACTTCGATAAATCGGCCTCAGGATGCTTTCCTAGCTTCTTCAGGCATTTTTCAATGATTTGAGTAAACTGGTTAACCTCAATGGGCTTGTTAATGACCTCAATACAACCGTCTGTCAGGGCTTTTTTCTGTTCTTCACTCATTGCAAGCGCTGTGAAAGCTAAAATTGGGATATCTTTTAATTGCGGATCGCTCTTGATAGCTTCTATCGCAGAAACTTCCTCTTGATAGGATAAATGGATATCCACCAGAATCAGGTCCGGCAATGTTTCTCTGGCAAGTTTCATGCCAGAAACAACATCTTCGGCCTGAAAAGTCTGAAATCCGGCAGAGTCTAAAATCTCGCTTGATTGCTCAAGACTTTGTAAGTTATCCTCAATAATCAAGATGGTTGCCTTATGAGCTAAAATAGCAGTTGTCACAGTTGTGGGATCCTTTGCTCTCATTATGTAAAAATAATCCAAGAGGGTGCTGTTCTAGATTAGGAGGAGATTTCCGAGAAGCACTTTGTTATCGATGTGTAAAAGAAATCCATATTCTTACACTAAAATCCATCTATGATTCAAATCGTCCTTTAACATAGCGGAAACACCATTACCATTTCCCGTATCGCAAGTATGTATTCATTGAAAAAGCCTCATCCCCCAATTGAAATAGTATCAACTTGTCTTCTACATAAGTGGTTCTGGTGAAGCATGATGGGTAACCCAACAGGAGTGAGGTTCTTCAAATGATATTATCCATGTAAACAATAAAAATTAAAACCCGTTAGCCATTAGAATAGCCGACATAGGCTATGTAGAAATGTTAATAATCCATTAAGGCTAACCTCCGATTTTGATGACTGAATATGCCTTTTTATTGCAAGCTTCAGCAACAGATGTCCAGAAACAAACATTAAAAGGGGTCATTCGGATTTGGAGGCTTTAGGGACTATTTCCTTAAAATGAATTCAGCTCATAGTCATTGTTCCAAAGATGAGCCTCATTCTCTGGAACCGGGTTTTCGATGTCATGAACCAAGTCCAATTCTTGTAGTTGATCGATATATTGGTCACTTATGTCTTGGTCTGAAAGTCCTTGCCCTTGATGCTCAGATTTAAATCTGCTGAATCCTTGAACAGTATCCAGGGAATCTGACATCGTAAGGCCGGCAGGTGTAGCCTCGCTTGTCACAACATAGCTGTCCCCGTTTGAACTCAGTACAAAGGCATCTTTATCTGGCTGCCCTAAAAAATGTTTATGAAGATAATCACACAGCGTTCTTGCAGAATGCCCACCATCATGGGCGGAGTATGGTTGCGGCCGTATCACTGTTCCAAACCGAATAGAACTGGTCATAACTTCCCTACCTAGCTTGCTAACAAATCGCGTTTTAATACCTGTCAAATTATTAAACCAAAAACAAAATTAAAATAAAGATTTCAAGGCATTTTTGTTACTTTTTTTTACCATGACTTTCTTACCCCACCAGCCTTCGATCCGGAGAAACGCATACGATTTCAGGGTCGAGGGATGATTTTACGCCAATGTTCAAAACAAGCCGGAAGCAATTGAACATCTCCCTTGAATAAAACAATCAACCCCATTCAACTTCGTATTTCAGAGAGATTCCTTTACGCCGTATTGCTCGCCAAAAATTTGGCGATAATCACTGCCATCCGCTTATTTATCTTTAGGGTTATCAATTTATTTGATTTTTTATTGCTAAATCGATAAGTGATTAATGCCTGAAAACAAGCAATGGATTGGCTTATATGGTATACAAACAATCCAACAACAGGTCGTATTGCTATAATTTACTTTTTACCAATTGAAACTGGTATACAGGGTTTAGATAGACAAATTGTCCATTCTATACTATAACTTGGTGGATCTTGATGATATGTTAGGGTAATTAATGCTGGTTACTTTTGAGAAAAAACTACTTACCGGATTTAGTCTTGTTTTGGCAATTTTAGCCCTACTCGGTATATTATTTGTCAAAAATTTATTTGACTACCAGAAGGCCGTTAGCCTAAGAACCCAAACCCGCCAAACGATTATTGCTCTGGATAGATATCAAACCCATATGGCTGACGCCGAAACAGGGCAGAGAGGATATTTGCTGACTGGAAATCCTTCTTATTTAAAACCCTATATCTATGCATTGCCACAAATTCCCAAAGACCTTGCTCAATTCGATAAACTCGCTCAAACAGAGCCCGCTCTCAAAGAAAAATTGCCGGATTTGAAACGATTAACAGTCCAAAGACTGGATAAATTGAAACATACCATTCAAATTTACAATTTGCATGGATTATCAGCGGCTAAACCGCTCATTGAATCGGATTATGGGGTGGGTCAAACAGCTCAAATAAACCGTATCAGCACAAACCTTCGGCAGCAATTGGATGTAGAGGTTGCACAAAAGGACAAGCGAATCGCCCAGAGTAGCATGGTCGCTATTTTAGTTGGAGGAATTGGAGCGGCCTCCGTTATTGCAGTACTGATTTATTTACTGCTCATGATTAATCATGAAATTTATAAACGTAAGAATACCGAAGCCTTTTTGAGGCGAAGTGAAGCGAAATTTAGAGCCATTTTTGAGGCCAACCTGATTGGCGTCGTTTTTGGCAATTTATCAGGACAGATTCTAAATGCCAATGATAAATTCCTGAATATGGTGGGTTTAGATAAAAAGGACGT
>JANWKX010000063.1 GCA_025451145.1 Vampirovibrionales bacterium | reverse complement strand
TGGATGAACAAGGCCACCCCCACTCAGGATACTTTCACCAAATGCTTTTATTGCCGGAGAATATCCAAAGCCAAGCCATTGAACGAGCCAATCTTCGAGACGATCAAGCGAAGATTCTGGAGTATCAGGGTGGCCCCATGGCCATTACAGCAGTTCCTGGGGCTGGGAAAACCTTTGTGAACGTTGAATTGTTACTTGAACTCATTGGCCGAGGGGTTCCAGCGGATAACATTCTGGTACTCACCTATATGGATAGCGCAGCACGGACCCTGCTCAACCGACTCAAGAAAAAACTACCAGGCAATCAGCAGGTCCTGCCCATGGTCTGTACCATTCATAGCCTGGCCCTTCGGATTTTAAGGGAAGACGATCACGCCCTTTATCTTGGTCTGGATACGGATCATCTGCAAATTCTGGATCCCTTGGAGGAAACAGCCATCATGCTGCCGATGATGCAAGCAATCGATGGCGGAGAAGGCTTTTTTAGCGATGTTAAGTTCGTTTTAACGTCAGTAAAGTATCTCAAAGAGAATCAAATTTCCCCTGAAGACTTTCAAAAGGCCCTCAACGACCAAGGTGTTCGAGGCGGACGTCTGTTTAAACTGGCTTTGATTTACGACCTGTACTGCAACCATCTGGCAAGAGAAGGCCTGATGGATTTTACCAGCCTGATGATGCATGCCGTGAAGATACTCGAATCCTTCCCGGAAGTTCGCCAGAAGTACCAAACGCGGTTTCAATATGTCATTGAAGATGAGGCTCAGGACTCTTCCCGGCTGTTGCAACATTTTATCGGATTGATTACCCAAGATCACACCAATTTGGTCCGAACCGGCGATCCGAATCAATCCATTATGAGCTTCAGCACGGCAGATCCCACCGTCTTTCGGGATTTTATCGCCCATTGCCAAGCACAGGGCACGGTGGTGGAGATGAATCAAAGTGGACGCTGTGCCTTGGAAATTATGGATTTGGCAAACCATCTGATCCAGGTTTGTAGCCAGGAAGCGCTATTAAAGCATGCCTTTCAAGAGATTCAAATGCAGGGGGTCTCTGATAAAAACCCGTTATTGCTAGAGCCTATCCAATGTCGTGAATTTGAAAACGAGCTAATGGAAAAGGAGTGGATGGCTTCAACCATTCATGAACTTCAACGCCAGTATCCTGAAAAATCCATCGCCGTCCTAACACGTGGCAATTTTTCCGTTTTAGCCCTTGCAAAGCACCTTCAAGAGAAGGGCATAAAAGCCATTGGGCACTCAGAATCTCCAGGCCTTCATCCCGTTTTTATCCTGATTGTCAAGGTCTTGAAGCTTCTCGAAATGCCTGGAGAGAGAGCCCAGTACCTGGATTTATGCAAACATCTCCAAGAGATGGGCTTACTTTCAAGCCCCCTAGAATACATTGAATCAATCCTTCCAGATAGCTTTATGACCGCCAAAGCTGAATCCATTGAAGATGGCGAGATCTTGCAGTTGTATTACCATCTTCAAGACCTATCCCGCTATTATCTGGGACAAGATATTTGTCGACTGGTGGTTCGGGTGACCGATGCCTTTTTGACAGATCCTTCTCAGAGAAGCATCGGCTATCTCTGTGCCTTAAAAACCCAGGAATGGGTTGAAGAGCAAGCTCAAATAGGCCAACTTGAATACTCACCTTTAGAATGGGTCAATCTTCGCCTCCAAAGCTATCTGGATAAAGGTCGGCTGCCGTTTAAGATTGTCCAGGATGTCTTCAATCAAGCGTCAAAATCCTATAAAACCCGGTTTGTTGAAGTGATGACCCTCCATAAATCCAAAGGCCAGGAATTTGATATCGTTTTCATCCCTGAAATGACGGAAGCGAACTTTCCGGCCAATTTAAATGCCGTGAAGTGGACCAAGGAGGATAAGTTCATCGAAGAGCTGGATCGGATTGTGGCCAGCCTCAATGCAACCCCCGTTCAAGACAGTGATTCCAAGAAAATAGAGCGCCTTGAAGAGGAAGCGCGCCTGCTTTATGTGGGTATCACCCGGGCACGTGAGGCTTTATTCTTGTCCTGTGCCTTGGAGAGACAAAAAAATAATGGTAAATCTGCGCGCATAAATGCATCCTCTCATTTGAGTGCGTTTAAACACTATGTGAGTCCAAAGTTGCGTCTTGTCGAGAGTCATTGATCTATGCCAGAGAGTTTTTCCGTCAATCAACTCAAGACCTGGAGCAAATGCCAGAAGAAATTTGAATTTGATTATGTGCGCAAATTGGCCTGGCCTTCTAATCCCCAAAATTTCAGATTGGGAAAAGGCGTTCACCAACTGCTGGATTACGCCTCAAAAGGCATGGATTTATCCCCCATCCTTCAGGACGCCGATAGGGATATTGCTACTGCGTGGGAAATGCTTCAACAATCCTCATGGGCAAAGCTGCCAACCATTGCCAGTGAATGGGGATTTTCTCTTGAAGTCCAGGGTTATTGGATCTATGGCCGAATTGATCGGATTGTCCAGCGAGACGAGACCATTCACATATTGGACTGGAAAACCGGAACCGGCATTCCCCGATGCCCCGAAGCGGATTGGCAAACCCTCATTTATCAATACGCGGTTTATGAAGCCCAACGGGATTTACAGATTTCAATAGACCCTGCACAACTTGTGTTTACCTATGTCCAATTGAAGGGTGGGGCGGTTCAAGAGGTTCATATCCCCTTTAGTCACCCGATCCACGAGAAAACCCGGCAGCGGTTACTCCAAACCATCACAGCCATAACCTCCGACGAAGCCTATACCTTACCAGCCACTTGTCCCGACAAATTTTGCCCTTACCGCAAGATCTGTGGGATCGAGTCCAAAGAAAAGGCTATCGATACTCAAACTGGCATGATTCTGGAAAATATGGCCCAAGAAGCATTCGATCCACTGGAGGTATTCTAAATGACAAGGATGCGTTGGATGATTCTCCTGGCAGGCGTCATTATTACCTTGTACCTGCTAAAGTATTTTGTTCATGCAGGCCATTAACAGGGGATTATGCGGCTCCCATTGACATGGAGTTAATCATATTGCCGACAACGGCCGAGACAATTTTGGTGATTTCTTCCTGCTTCTGCTTGACTTCTTCAGCCTTATCACCTTCCGGCTGATACTTGAGATAGCGTTCATAGAATCGAAGGGCTTTTTCATATTGGCCGGCGGCTTTCATCTCCTCCGCCAGCGAATAAGCAATATTGGCCGCCTGGCGTTTCGGGTCTTGACGCCCTTCCAAAAAATCGATAAAGCGCTTAAGTTCCGGGGTCTTTGATGCTTGGTACTGAATGGCCATATCAAACACCCTTTTTGAGAGCCTTTCAGCATCTTTGTATTCTTTTTGGTTGATGAATTCCTGGATTTGCTCAACGGCACGATTTACTTCCGTTTCGCCCGTTTTATCCCACATTTCCATAAACCGCTCTCTGACCTTAAGAGGGGTCGCACCCGGATTCAGCTTTATAGAGGTCGAATAGGCCCATAAGGACATCATCATATTCCCTAATTTTTCATAAATGATGCCCAGGTTAATCAGGATAGTGGTATCACCCGGAAGCTGGAGATGGGCTTTTTCATACCATTGACAGGCCTCTTCGTATTCTTTGAGGCGATAAAGCACTGAAGCGTAGTGTTTATAAATACTAGGATTAAGCGGGATCAGATTAATACTTTGTTCAAAAGCCTTTTGAGCGTTCTCCAACTGGCCTGCCCGCATAAATGCTTCAGCATATTTAATATTATGCTCTGCAATATTGGTTGCTTCCGCAATTCGGGCTTTCAACTGCTCACCTTCAGGACCAATCCCTCTGGAACGCAGATATAAATTATAGTGCTGAAACGCTTTGGGAATTTCACCGAGTGCTTCGTAAGCCAACCCCATATTCAAATGAATATGCGGATGAAGGGGATCCAGTTTGAGAAAGATTTCCCAATTATATATCGCCTTTTTATTGGACTGCTCGGCAAAGTACAGATTTCCCAGGTTTAAATAAGCCTTTTCCTCCATCGGGTTAATTTCCAAGGTCTTTAGCCATTGGTCTTCAGCATCTTGAATCCGTTTTTGCTTGTAATAAACGTTACCCAGGTTTAACATGGCCTCTGATGAATAGGGATCAAAGCTTAACACTTCTCTAAAAGCAGATTCAGCAATGGCCAAATCGCCGGTTTGATAAGCTTTTACACCTTGTACAAATGGATCATCAGCCATAGACACTCCTACTCCAAAAGTGTTACCGTAAGGATTATAATGTCGTATCGTCGAAGGCTATCCAGACTTAAACAGATCTCTTGAAGAGTTTAGAAAAATTAAAATTGTGAAGAATACTCAACAATTACCGATTGAACAAATTCTAAAAACCCTATCGGAGACCTACCCCACCCACCCCATGTCAGAGGTCACCGACTGTGATCCTTATAAAGTGCTTGTTGCATGTATTATGAGCCTAAGAACCAGAGATGATACCACCATCCCGCTGGCCCAAAACTTATTTAAAATTGCAGATACCCCGGAAAAAATGATCACACTGCCCTTGGAAAAGCTTCAAAAGCTGATTTACCCGGTTGGATTTTATAAAACCAAGGCTGAAAATATTTTAGAAATTTCACATCGACTAATCACCGAATTTGACGGTAAAGTCCCGGATGATATTGATACCCTAACCCAGTTTAAAGGCGTCGGGCGAAAAACAGCCAACCTGGTGGTGGGGCTTGGGTTTAATAAACCTGCGGTTTGTGTCGATGTCCATGTCCATCGAATTAGCAATCGATTGGGTTATATTCAAACCAAAACCCCGGAAGAAACGGAATGGGCCTTGCGAGATAAATTAGACAAGCGCTTTTGGCCCATTATCAACAAGGTTTTGGTTCGCCATGGTCAGGAATGTTGCAAGCCCATTGGGCCGCTTTGCCATCAATGCCCAATAGAACAACATTGCCCCAAGATAGACGTCAAGCCCAAGAAGACAAAAGATTAAAAACAGGATATTTTGCGGATCTCCTGAAGATAGAGGAATTGGATTTTCAGGGCGACAAGGCATAATGATGTTACGCGAGGCTGCCCTTTATAAATAAGGAAGAGAAGACATGTCTTTGATGAAATTGGTATTCAAAATCGTTTTCAAATGGTTATTTTCGGCGCTCGCCTCTGTTGAAAAGTCCTTTAACACAGAATCCGACTATGGCGGTACCCATTCGGGATACAACGGTAATGGACGCGGACAGCATAAACAGAACCCTGAGCCTGGGATAGAGGCTTCCGTATCCACCTTAAAAAAGTCTATTCAGGAATTTGAGAAGAGTTTAAACAACGTGGCCGATTGTCTTTTTGAAACCAATGGCAGTGGGGCCACCAGCCGCTCTGAAAATATATCGGATATCAACGAATTACGGGCTGAGCTGGCAGAACTCAAGGCTGAGATCAGAAGTATTCGACATCTGGTCCCAGAAAGCCTTGATGAGGGTGGTTGTGAGTCGGAAT
>JANWKX010000062.1 GCA_025451145.1 Vampirovibrionales bacterium | reverse complement strand
TGGAGCCTATTATCAGACAACCTCACCCGAAGATTTGATTGTTCTGTTAACCATGCGAATGGTTTGAGTTAAACCCTCGCATGACGCTGGCTCAAGGTTTTTTAAGAACCAGGGTCATATGAGGCACATTCCCCCAACGCTTAGAACAATTGATTAGATAGATATCGCATTATGATTCCTCCTGGTTCATTTAACCTAATAACTTCAGCACCATTTGAGGCGCTTGATTGGCCTGACTTAAAATGCTCACAGAGGCTTCCTCTAGGATTTGATTTTTCGTTAAATTGGAGGTCTCTGAAGCAATATTGACGTCCCTGATTCGGGATTCGGAAGCGGAAAAGTTTTCGCTATTCATTTGCAGGTTTTTCGTGGCGCTACCCAACTGGTTTTGTAAGGCGCCTATCAAGGAACGCCTTTGTGATACGGCACTCAGAGCACGATCGATATCGTTGAGAAAGGCCCTGGCCTTATCGCCATTGGTAAAGTCAATACTACCAACGGTATTCCAGTGGGTCGAGGTTGTTGCGCCTAACAAGCCCATTGCCGTTGCTGTTGCTGTACCCAATGCGCTACCGATATTAATGGTATTCATGGAGGTACTGGCATTCGGCCCGACTTGTAACAGGGTTCCCTTGGCCGATCCGGTCAACAGATTCACACCATTAAATGTGGCGGCTTGAACGATCCGTTGATTATCGTTTAATCGGCTTTGAATTTCATTTTCAATGGCAAGTCGCTGCGCGCTGGAGTTGGTATCATTGGCAGCCTGAACCGTCAATTCACGAATTCTTTGCAGGTTATCGGTGACTACGCTTAATGTGCCATCTGCAATTTGCAAAGTACTGTTCCCATCTTGGACATTTTGCAATGCTGTATTGATATTTAAAATCTGTCCTTGCAGCGTTTCAGCAATGGTTAATCCTGCCGGATCATCTTCGGCTTTGTTGATCCGATATCCGGAAGATATCTTCTCCATGGATGCGGTATAGGCATCGCTACTAATTTGCAGGTTGCGCTGTGCAATCAGTGAAGCAACGTTTGTATTAATAACGCCAATTGCCATTGTTGCGTGTTCTCCTTAACGTGCCGGTTACATCCTTGTAAATGCAGTTAATGCATGGGCGGGTTATTTAATTTGTAAAACAGGTTCTCTATTTCCCTTGTGAATTGAACTTGTTTTTCCTGAATTCAAATTGGATACTTTCCAACCTGATGTGAAGGGTATCGA
This sequence comes from Vampirovibrionales bacterium, assembly GCA_025451145.1. Lineage (GTDB taxonomy): Bacteria > Cyanobacteriota > Vampirovibrionia > Vampirovibrionales > JAGQHJ01 > JANWKX01. Next base: position 12,216 of record JANWKX010000062.1, on the reverse strand, counting down.
AGGATGCTTATGAATCTTGATGATTTTCCATAAAACCTCCACCATTTGATGCAGAGGTATCCTCTTCCCTTTGGTTATTGCTGTGTGTAAGATTGTGTATAAACCACTTTGGTCAGTTGTTTTTGAAGTCTGGCCTGATTTTGAGACAGACGCTTCCTCCAATGAAAGTTTAACGGTCTTGTCTTTTCCTGGCTTCAATGCAGCATCAGTGGCTTTATCCGTCAATAGAGCGTTTCAATCGACGGGTTACGTTTTAAGGAGATAAGGTACGATGAAAATTGCAGTTATTGGCGCAGGCTATGTGGGAACGGTTACCGGAACCTGCTTGGCCGAATTGGGGCATCAGGTGGCATGTTCCGATGTGGATGAAAAACGAATCGCAACGCTGAATCGTGGGGAGCTTCCCTTTTTTGAAGCCCAATTGGAACCCCTCCTGAGAACGAACCTGGAAGAGGGTCGTTTAAAGTTCTTTAATGATACTCAGGCCATTGTTAAGGATGCTGAAGTGGTCTTTCTTTGTATTGGTACGCCACCGTTACCCAATGGCAAACCGGATATGAAGCTTCTTGAAAAAGCCATTCATGATATTTCAGCCGCTATGACCGGCTATACCTTAATTGTTGAAAAAAGCACTTTGCCTATCCGAACCGGCGAATGGCTTGAGCAAAAACTCAGTGACGGCGTCCATTCCAATGTTGAGTTTGATGTGGCGGCGGTGCCTCAGTTTTTACGGGAAGGCAATGCCGTCAACGATTTTATGAGGCCCGACAGAATTGTCATTGGTGGTAACAGCCAAAGGGCCATTGATCTGCTGGTTCAGATTTATCAGCCTCTGAACTCACCCATTTTAATCACGGATGTCAATAGCGCTGAACTCATTAAGCATGCTTCAAATGCATTTCTGGCCATGAAAATTTCATTCATTAATTCCATTGCCCAAATCTGTGAAAAAACCGGTGCGGATGTGATGAAAGTGGCCAAGGGGATCGGTCTTGATAAACGGATTACCTCGGAATACCTGAATGCGGGTTTAGGGTACGGGGGCATTTTCTTTCCTAAGGATATTGCCTCTCTGGTGTCGATTGCCGATGAATACAGCATTAACCTGGATTTACTCAAGTCCGTTGAAACCATTAACCGCTACCAGCGATTATTCTTTATCGAAAAGGTGGAACAGGCCCTGGGTGGCATGTTGGAGCATAAAACGTTATGTATCTGGGGGCTGGCTTATCGCCCAGATACCAATGATATGAGAGACGCGCCCAGTTTAACTGTCATCAGAAGCCTGCTTAACAGGGGGGCCAAAGTAAAAGCGTATGATCCCCTGGCCATAGAGGCCACTAAAAACATACTGCCTCAAATTGAGTATGCCTCTAATCCTTATGATGCGGCAAAAGACGCTGATGCGATTTTGATACTCACGGAATGGGATGAGTTTAAGCGAATTAACTTCAATCTGCTTAAAACAGAAACGCCTTGCCGCCTGATCGTGGATGGTCGAAATCTTTATCATCCTGAACGTATGGCCCATCTGGGATTTAACTACCTCAGTATTGGGCGGGTACCAATCGAGCCGGAAATTGTCGAAAGCGTTAAATCCGCAAAAGGAAAAGCAAAGACTTTGGAAAAAGTTTCCTCTTGAGGGGAACTTGCTTGAGAAGAGATTTCCATGGCTCCCCATACCCTATGGGCTTGACGATAACCCTTGCGCTTTATCCGGTTGATCCCTACAATGGAGAAAAGACGCTTAGGGTTATAAGGATGGAGTGTTAGAGTGTGACCCCGGATATAGAGCGTTATCTCAGCGTATCCTCTGAACAGACACATCACCCTCTTGAAACGCAACCCGCTTCACGTGACCATGTGGGAATGGGGATGCGTAAACATATCGATTTTATGGCTTCCCATATGTTTTATCAGCTCAAAGAGCATGAGGCTGCGCAAAAACGGACTTCTGAAATGTTTCAGGAGCTTTTAATCCAGTTGGAAGAAACCGTGGTGAGCTTTCAGCAATCATTTTTAAAGCGCCAGGTTCCCATTGGAAGCGTTTATGCCAGGGTCGACGCCGATCGTTCCGTTGGGATTCTCTATTTGCTCTGGCATACCATCAGCTTTACGACTCGGGGCAATACCATGCCGATGGCTTTAAACCGTTCAGGACGTGATCCGATGTTTTCAGGGCGGATTGTCGCCTTTTTGGGAGATTATCAGAACAATCCCAACTTTATGCAAGCTCAAGATTACCCGGAAGCCCTGGATGATGAGTTTGCCTCATTGTATGTGCCAGCCTCGCCCACTCAACCAGCCGTTATGACGTTTCGTCATCAGAAGGATGAACTGTATTTTCATCAGGCTGAGGCGGTTCAACAATTTTTGCTGAAAATTCTAGAGTCTGTCTGCGGCGGCGGTTTTTTTCACGAATCCGCCTAGAAGCTACGGTAAGAGGGGTTGGACCATTGATTGGATTCCCTGAGGATATTGGGGACCGTGATGTTACTTTGATATTCGAGTTCAGAACCAAAAGGCTTCTCTAGAAGTTTTAATCCCGGAACGTGATTAAACCAGACGGGTTTAAAGTTTGAGAATCCTTCCGGTGGTTTCGCCCCTTGTGGCGCCTTGGGCACCAATGCCCCTGTCAGTATCTTTGCCAAGGGAATGCCAATAAAGCCGATGGCCATTAAATAGCCAAATAGTGGATTCAACTGACGAAACCCCTGATAAATCTGGAGAGGCTCTAGTTCTGCCGCCAGTTTTTCCAGACCACCCTTGGCTTCAGGGAGTAAGCGGCAAAGCTGCCGTTCACTGAGATCACCTATCTTCGCTAAAACCTTGCCTTGGGCTTCTTCAAAAGCGGCGATGGTTTCCTTGATTTCTTGATCCGTATAGGGGGTAGAGGCTTCAAATAGCGCTGTCATTTTCTGGGAGGCGGTATGAAGCGTGTCGATAGCCTGCTTTAAATCGGGATGGGCATCCAGTGCATTGGGTGGAAGATGGTTTATTAGCTTGTACAAAACGCTATCTTGACTGCCCATTAAGCGTTTTGCATCAAAGTAGCGAAGGGTGTTATTGAACCCCATGCCCACATAGAGCCCCAAATACCCAAGCGCCATGGATACGGCTGTACTGACACCGGCTTTTAGCTTTTCAAGACGATTTTTTGCCAAGCCGACATTATAGGCTATCCATCCCAGGCCTAAAATAGGGTAAACCCCTCTGGTGGTTTGGACAATGGCTTGGGTTAATCCCCCTTCGCCCAGGGCATAAAGCCAGTTTTTACCGGTCTGTTCATGACCCAGACGCTTGGCTTCACCCAGCTCATATAAAAATGTAATGCCCAGAGGAAGCGCTAAACCAAGTTCCAACAAAGGGAGTGTCACCCGGTTGGAGCTAATAGAGCCTCCCATAACGCGGGTTGCCTGGGAAGTTAAACGTGATGCAAAGGTTCCTACGGAAAAATTCATGGGCGGCGTCACATCGTTGTTGCATGGAGAATCAAAACGATATCCCTTTAAAAATTGCTCTCAGCCAAGATATCATACTGCGGGTAGGCTTCAAGCAGCATGTTATTTTCCAATTGAAATTGATTGCTGACATTCACATGAAGGGCATCTTTGAGGTGAAATACGGGGCTTCCTCGAAATCCGGGTTGAGCGGCCGGATCCAGCAAGAGTTGATTGCCATAGACCAACCAGAGCTTATTGGCCAGCTTGGATTCCAGTAAAGCGCCTGCCAAATGGCCACCTGCTTCTACCAAAAGCTGGGTGAGACCTTCTTGTCCCAAAACAGCCATTAGTGAATGCAGGTTCAGTCCTTGAGGAGCTTCTGGGATTTCAAAAAGCCTTGCGCCGTAATCTTCGGCTTTACGGGCGTTAGGGTGTATGGCAAAACCCGATTTGGTAAACAACCAGACCGGTCCTGTTTCCGGAATATCCTCAAAGATGTGGTAATCATCCGGGTTTAAAACACAATTCCGATCCAGGATGACCCGAATGGGAGGGCGGGCTAAGAGCGGGGCATCACGGACGGTCAGGCGACTATTATCCTGCTGAATGGTTTTGGCCGTGGTCAGGATGGCATCACTTTGAGCTCGAAGCTGGTGAACCCATTTTCGAGATAGTTTATTGGAGATCCATTGGCTTTGGCCGCTTCGGGTGGCAATTCTGCCATCCAGGGTCATGGCCTGCTTAATGATGACAAAAGGCTGCTGGGTTTGAATGCGATGGCAAAAGGCCTCATTGAGCTTTTGGCATTCTGCCTCCAGATACCCGTCTGAAACTTCAAGGCCCGCTTCCAGAAGGCGGTTCATGCCAGCCCCACAAACTTTGGGGTTAGGATCCAGCATGCCAAAGAATACCCGTCGAACGCCGGACTTCAGGACTTTATGGGTACAAGGCGGGGTTTTCCCGGTGTGGTTGCAAGGCTCCAGGTTGACCAGCAGGGTACCTCCCATGGCTTTCTCTCCGGCTTGGTCCAAGGCCATGACTTCAGCATGAGGCCCGCCATAATAGGCATGATACCCTTCTCCGACGATATTGCCTTCAGTATCCAAGACAACACAGCCTACCATTGGGTTTGGATGGACGTGTCCCTGCCCTAAAAGGGCGAGTTGCAGACATCGTTCCATGTAGAAATCAAGGCTATCCATAGGGGTATTATAAGAAAATCCGACAAAAGTCTCTTCTCCCAAAAAAAAAGTGCCTTAAAATCAAGGCACCATCTTTGAGCGATGAGAGATTAGGGAGAGAGAGGAGGGTTAGGTTACATAAAGGTATTCGGTGCTTGAAGCGAAATCTGCATACAGCATTCGGAGGATTCTGAAGGCTTGGCGGGAATCAGCCATCGATCCTGTGTGGTCTCTATGCGAGCCGGATAAGACGTGTCAAAGGGTTAAATAAAGTGTGGATTATTGAATATATCGAATCCGGCTGGGTGGTTTAACAATTGTATTGTCGACTTCCACGTTGCGGTGAGGCTTTTTTAAAGTAATCGGGGATGTATATTCTGCTGGGTCAAAGCCATTGGAATATTTGGGCTTTGGATTTGGTGAATTAGGCGTATTCGGGCCGAATTTATTGACAAAATAACGCCCGTTGGAGCCCCAGCTAACGTTGTTGAAATGATCAGGCATGTAGACTTTCCCATTCGGCCCCCAGATGAAATTGCCAATTTGGGCGTAGGGACCATCGTTTCCCCAGGTGATTTCAGCCTGAGTCAGGGGCATTAGGGCCAGGCTCGCGAGCAACAGTAATAGAAGGCAGAATCGTTTCATGGGGTAGACCATCCTGATCGAATTGCAGAGACATGAGAGGCATCCAATCAAAAGCGGCATTCCAAATCAATCCGACAACGGTCTAATCGACTCATGAAGGCTCATAGTGCGGGATGGCTTTTAACGCCTGTGATTTGAGGGCCTCGTAACTTTCAAATTGGCTTTGTGGCACATGGGCCAATACATATTGGAGCTGTGCCGATTTGTCTCCAAACCAATCCACTTCGACAGCGCCATACTGTTTAATTAACATCGCTTTACTGATGGGATACCGAAGACGTTTCAACATGGCTTCGCCGCTATCCAAGGGTTCTGTCATCAGCGTTATGTCCCCTCCTCATGGTGTTGATTAAATGGAATAATCGGTTGCCCTCGTGGTCAAAAAGGGTTTTTGAGACTGATAGTAAATTTTTCTGGCCGGAATGGAGACGGTTTCCATTTCGGGGTATTGTAACGCCGTGAGGGTCCCACCGAAGACACATCCGGTATCGATATTAAGGGTTTTGTTTTTCCATAGAAGCTCTGTTACGGGGGAATGCCCGTAAATAATCCATGCCGAGCCGTGATAATCAGCCGCCCAGTCTCGACGAATCGGAAGCCCGTAGTCATCTTGCTGACCGGTAGTATCCCCATAAAGCGCAAAGGCTTTGATTTGATCAGAAGCTCTGCCGATCATGTCCTTTTTGATGCCCGCATGAACGGCAATGAGTCGCCCTTGATCCAAAACGAGGTAGTAAAACATCTTATTCAGAAAATCAGTGAGCTGATGTTTAAAGGGCTTTTGCACATCATCGGGTAAGGTCTCCAATGCTTTAACAGAGGTTTCCAGGCCGTTTTTAATCTCAACGTTTCTCCCTTTGAGCTTTCTCAGGAGTTTATCATCGTGATTGCCAATCACGCACAAGGCTGAGCCGTGTTCAACCATGTTATGCAGGATTCTCAAGGTCTTCAGGATACCAGGCCCTCGATCGACAAAATCGCCAAGGAAAACGGCCTGCCGATCCTCCGGATGGACATAAATTGGCCCACTGGATAACAGTGCTCCAGGTCGGTTTTCAATGATTTTGTATCCCAAGGTTTGGAGCAGGTCTTCCAGTTCATCAGCACAGCCATGCACATCCCCAATCAAATCGAAAGGGCCATGGTGATCCTGATAATCCCAGGGGGGGCGTACCGGCGTTTTCTTCATCCGTACCTAGCTTCTTTATTGATTCATTTTCGGTAAATGTCCTGCTTTATATCCCGAATTAGGCGGCTAACCAGACTTGTTCGATATCGTGAGGCAATTGTCCTGCGATGTCTTCAATTTCTCCGGTCGAGATCTGCTCTTTCAAGACATGAAACACCGCTGTCGCCAGTTGCTCTGCACCAATGGGCAGTTGAAGTTTTTCAATTTCATTTGAAATTAAGGAATATAGCTCGGTTTTATGGCGATATTTCAGCTGAAATTGACGGGATAAGGTCAGAAAATTGGTAATCCAGGTATCACTGTTCCAATAGTTTTTCATGTCGGTAGAAAGCTGTGATGCCACATTCTTAGATTCCTCAGATGTCAACCGATGGCTGAGCAAGCTAAGCACGATTCGGGCGCCATCATCTGCCATTTCTTTGCTGGGAAGTTCTGTGATTTCTTGAACCTGCTTGACAAATTGCCCCTTGTTCATCGTTTCCTCCTTGGCTTTAGACCTGCTAAATGCTTCTCCTGACAGGCTTTGGATGGCCTTTGAATTATTCCCATCTTAGATCGCCCTCCATCCTATAAAAACTACCTGAATGTTGGGTTCTACATGGGTAAGCCCGTTTTTCAACGATGTAGATCACAGGGTCAAACTTGAGGCCTCAGGATTAGTCTTAGGCTGTGATATCCAGGCGTTGGAATGTCTCAAAGGGGAACGCTTCCTGAAACCGCTTGAAGGACTCCAGGTCATCCTGGGGAAACTGGGTCCTGTGGCTGGCAATGGCCAGTAATTTTCGCTGAATCACGTCATGGGGAATGGGAATCTTGATGGCGTGGGCATCTTCTGCCATCGGTTTAACATCAACCCATGAACTGGATAGAGGCTGGGTGAATGTTTTCATAAATTGTTGATAGGCTTCATGGGTCAGCCCCATTTGGAGAAATTGAGGCGGTTTAAACCTGGTTAAAGCATATTGCTTGGATTGGCTTAAGGCCTGGGCCGCCTCATAGGTGGCTTTTCCAACGAGTATGTGATCCGGGTGCCCGGTAAATCCATCAGGGCCAAAGGTTAAAACGACTTGGGGACGGGTGGCTTGAAGAATAGCCATTAAATCGGCTTTTAGTGACTCCTTCTGGGTGTCCAGGCCACCATCATGGTAATGAAGAAACAATGGCTCCCGCTTGATATCCAGCGCCCTCAGGGCGGAATGCTGCTCCAATTCACGGGCAGAGGCCAGGGATGCCCCCTTAAGATCGAGTCCTGAGACATCCTGGCCAGCCTCCCCTGAAGTGGCATATACGAACTGGACACTCTTGGATTCTCCTAACAATGAAGCGATGCCTGAAGTAAGGACCTCATCATCCGGGTGGGCCAAGACAACAAGGATCTGGGCAGGTCTTAATCCCAAAAAAGGCAATTGGTTCATCACTTGAGAGACCCATGACAGTGGGGCTTTCCTCCCGGAGTGATTTTGAGAGGTATCGGTCAGATATCGGCTGAGCTGGATTTGGGGAAGTTGTCTGTAGGGAGATTGAGTTCGCATCGGGGGGCATCCTTTAGGTTAAAGGGGGTAAAATCTGTGAAATGAAAAATGACTTCCTGCGGTCTACACAAGAAGTCATTGGGTTGAGTCTTTTTGAAATGCGGGTTTATTTAAAAACGCTCACGACAACACACTTCTTGCGGGTTCAAGAAGCAGCAACAACACATATAAGCGGTATGGTGAGCGAGCGCTAACATTTCGAGGGGTTTCCAAAAATTATCAGAGATTATTTTGAGTAAAAACGAAACCAGTTCAATTGTCAAATCTTGCTTCGGATTGAAACAAAAGTTCAGTTTTGCAACCCAATCGTTACAGTTTAAGGATTAAGGCTTTTGAGCGTATTTTTTGGAAAAACGCTACCAGCCGAACTCACTTAAAATAGCGCTCCAGGCCCTCACAAAGCGGTTGGTAGGTTCATGGGCTTCTTTAAGCTGAAGTCTCTCAAATTCCGCTTCGGGTCCTTCACGTTGCTGTAGTTCAGAAAACGCAGCTTTTAATGCCCGTAATAAAGGACTGGTGGTTTCTCCATTTTCACGCCTTCTTTGGTTTTCCTGTTCGCGTGATCTCCTCCGACACTCTTTTACCACTGCGGATAGTTTAGAGTCAGGTTGGATGATCACTCTGACGTTATTGTGTATCAATATGACCGGCCGGTTTATATCTTTGCTTCTATCGATAGCCTTTTGAGCAGCTTTTTCAACCGACATCCCACCAAGCGCTTGAAATTCTTCTAAGGAGCTTTCTACGGTGTCATTTCCCGAAAAGGCGATCGCTTTTCCGATAGATCTATTTAAACCAGCATGTTGAACTAATCCAATGTGCATAATTCTTTTCCCTTAAGGCGTTATTGGGTTATCTTCTACCCCATAAAAGCGCCTCAAGATTCAAAATTGCTCAGGTGTTAAGAAATTTTCAGTCAAAGTCATAACGGGGACATAGGGCAGTTATTCAGATTTTACAAGGCCACCGGAACGGATTCCAAGGCGCCCCATTCGGCCCAGGAACCGTCGTATACTGCTATGTTTGAATGGCCTGTCAGATAAAGGGCAAGGGCCCCCATACAGGCTGTCATCCCGGAACCACAGCTACAGATGACGGGCTGAGTTTGCTGAATACCGGCTTTTTCCAATCGAGACAAGAGGGTTTCAGCCGGTAAAAAAGACAAGGTCTCCAAGTCAACCAGTTGGCCCCATGGAAGGTTCAGGCTATCGGGAATATGACCACTTCTTAGGCCAGGACGGGGCTCAGGAGCCTTCCCCAAGAAGCGTTCTGCCGAACGAGCATCCAGAACCTGGGATTGATGCGTTTCGAGATTTTTCACCAAATTCTGCCAATTTCTCACCCATTTTGGCTGAAAATGGGCTTGATAATCCCCTCTGGTCGATTGGGGTTCACCTTGCTCCAAAGGATAACCTGCTGCTTGCCAGGCCTTTAAGCCACCTTGAAGGATATGGACTTTCCCTTTATGACCAAAGGTCTGAAAGGTCCACCACACCCGAGCCGCTCCGGCCAGGCCATAGGCATCATAAAGTATCAGCTGATCTTGGTTGTTAATGCCCAAGGCCGAAACTGCATCTGAAAAGACCTGCTCAGAAGGCAACATATGGGGTAGGTTTACGGTAGTATCCGAGATTTTATCGATATCAAAGAAAACAGCACCCGGTAAATGGGCTTTAATAAAGGATTCATAGGGGTTTCGGGTATCCGGCGGGATAAAATAAGTGGCGTCAATGAGTTTGACATGGGGCTGTTTCAGAAGCGTCGCAGCCTCTTGGGCGGTCATGAGTAAGTCCGGATGTGCGTATCCCATTGTTGAAATCCTTTTAGTCATACAAGACATTCGCCTGATTTCCATGATCAAGAACCATCGGATCAGCGATTGACTCTTATTATACGGCTTTTGAACGCTCAGTCATGACATCAATAATTTCAGCGAGCCATCGATCCAGGTCAACCACCGAGGCGGCTTCAACCCGCTCATCCTTGGAATGAGCCCCTTCAATTCGGGGGCCAATGACCACGGCATCAAATTGCTCTCCCGTTTGATTTCGGCGGTTGGCCAGGACACTGGCCTGGGTTGCGGCATGCCACAGTCCGATATCCGGGTGGTTAAAGCCGGCACTTTGAGCCGCTTGGGCACATAAATGGGGGAACGGGGATTTTTGATTTCCGACCCAAGGCGGATACTCTTCATGCCAGTTTAGTGACAGGTTGACGTTTGGCTGCTGTTGGCGATAGAACGCCTGTCGCTCATCCAAGATCTGTTGCATGTGTTGCCGTTCAGCCTCTTGGCTTGCGGCATCAAAGCTTCTTAAAAGATAATTTGCAGAGGCTTCGGAAGGGATGGCGTTTGCGGCCACACCGCCTTTTAAAGGACCCAGGTTCTTAGAGATCCATGGAATATTCCCGTATTCCGGGGCATATCGAATCACGCCTGATTTCAAACGACCGAGCACATCCACCAAGATCATGCTTGCATTGAGCTGATGGGTGGGTTTGCCAATATCGTTCCCCGAATGTCCGCCTTGGACCCCATTGACGTGAACGCCAATATCCACGGCACTGGCGGTTCCGGTGATGACTCTTAAGGGTTCAAAGGCATCCAGGACAATGGTTTCTCTGGCCTTAAACTGCCGGGTATCCAATTGCTTTAAGGATTCACAGTCACCTTCTTCATCGCCGCCCAGTAGAATCTCCAAGGGTAAATGGGGTTTGCCGGAAGCGAGCAGGTTTTTAACGGTGTCCATCAGGACCGCAACGCCTGCCTTTGCATCAGCCCCCAGGGTGGTTTGGCCATCGGTGCCAATGAAAGCCCGCCCCTCTTCCACTTGATAGGTCCGATAAATGGGGTGGGCCGGATGCTCGGCATCTCCGGGGACGATATCGATATGGGTGGTCAGTAGCAGGGGCTGGGCGTTTTCCAGGCCAGGGGTGCCTGGAATTCTCATAATCAAAGAGCCCCATTGATCCTGCTGGATATCGGTGACACCAAGCTGCTTGAAGTAGTTGATAATATAATCCCGAAGCCGCTGAAAATTCCGCTGGGTAAGTGCTGCCTCGCCATGGTGAGGGTTTGGTGTGGGCGTGGGGATATCAATAAGGTCATACATGGTTTTTAAAACGGGATATTGCTCCCCTAAGGCAGCCATGGCCTGATTGGACGCTGGGCCACGGCTCGAAAATCGCTGAAGGGTTGGCTTCTGTGAATAAGCAGGATAAATCCCGATGGGCATCTGATACTTCTCTTGGGCTTTATATTTTTATTCAAATTATTATATTTAAATGAGCGATAAATGTAAATCCGATCGAAAACCAGGAACCTATTCGAGAAATATGCAGGGGGGGGAGATGCGAGGAGACAAGCAAAACGAAGTGAAGCGTTATAAAATTTCCAGGGTTCCCAACGAGGCACGCCTGCCGAGTTGGGTAGAGAAGCGGAGTTTACACAGTAGTAAATGAGGACTCGAGCATCACAGCGACAACGCAGATGCCCGTCATGGAGGTTTCCCGGATAGGTTCTAAAGCCCGGCGGGGCAGGCCGTGGGCTCAAGCTGTCTGTATAAGTCGATGGCATAGCTATCGGTCATGCCGGAGATGTAATCCGTTGCCAGTTGAAAGACATGATAGGGGTCGATATCCTCAAAATCCTCGGGTAGATTCATTTTGGACAAAAGCGCTTGATGGATTGCTCCAAGCCGTCCCAGATTCCAGCCACAACCCTGATAGGCCAATAGGGCTTCTACCAATCTATTCAACAAATAGGCCACCACATCAAAGCCAGCAATGTTATCCGCCGTCATGGCCCGGTATGTGTACACTTGCTCTCGGGTAAGGGCCATAATCTCAGACAAAATGGAATGACGGGCAATATGGGATAAGAGGGAATCAGGCATTTGACCTTGGAGAATTTGGTGCTCATGGTCGAAAAACACCGAAGTGACATCATCGATGAGTGCCGCAATGGCCTTGGAACGCAGGTAGCTGATGCGTTTGTCCTCATTGAGGACATTGGAATACCCCTCCAGATGCTTCGGCCCTACCAGGGTTTTGAGTAAGCCTTCGGTTTCTCTGAAGTTGAGCTTACCGATTTTATAGCCATCCTCAAAATCAATGATGGAGTAACAGATATCATCAGCGGCTTCGAGGAGAAAAGCCAAGGGGTGCCTGGCCCAGTAATCGGCCCCTGAAGTATGGTGAATCAGACCGAGGGCTTGGGCAATCTGTCG
>JANWKX010000061.1 GCA_025451145.1 Vampirovibrionales bacterium | reverse complement strand
GTCTTCAACCAGCATCAATCGCTAGTTTTAAGCTTATTCATCCCACAATCCAACCTCGATTTTCATCTCTTCGATCTGCATCTGGAAAGCAGCCCCGTACGCTTGATGAAATGGTCACTGCTCGTATCGCAACAGCATCCCCACTTGATCAGATATTTTTGTCCACCAGAACCCCTGCATTAACTCGGGAAATTCGTGCCCAACAGTTGGTATTATCTGCAGAGAAGGAATTTGTGAAGGGCAATCCTGATGACATAAATCTGCTTGCAAAGCTTGAATCCAAATATCTACTGGCTATTGCCATATACAAAACGTTGCCCCTTCCTCCCCGTAACGAAATCATTAATGGTCAGCCAACAGGAATGTACATATACCACGCTGAGGCCATTGATAAACTGGCTGTGATCAAGGATCGCCAGGTGAGTAACGCACGTTCCACCGAAGAAAAACGGCTCGCTGCAGAGCAATTAAAGGATATTCTGGAAATCAATTTAAAGATTTCACCCCTAGTCGACCGGCCGGAAAGCTGGGTCAGTCGAATCAGAAAAGATTTGATGCAAGCCTATGAAGCCTTGGGCATGGAGAAAGAACGCGCGTCCATTGCCGAACAAGTGAGAGCTGATGATATTCAAGAGTTAGCACAGCGAGCTCACCGGGCATTGGGTATCCCAGAGGATCAAGCCTCCCAGGCAATACGCCAACTTGCTGAAAGCCAAGGGAAACCCGATCCAGACGCTTAAGCCTCTACATCTATCTGTTTTATTCTAATTTATCAATATGTAAAACAAAGAGACCTGTGTATGAATACACAGGTCTCTTTGCATTGATTCAATTTTAGTTTTAAAGGGCTGGATTTTAGCCAATCAGGCCATCACCGATATCGATTTCACTGGCTTTCATAATCAAAGCCTGGTAAATCACCTTCTCCAAAGAGGTGTTGTTCCCACCGCCGGTGGAAAATAAGTCTTCTTCAGCTTTGGTCCGTGCATCTTCGAGCAAACGCTTGGCCAAGTCAGAGACTTCAAGCACCAAGGCGTATTTGTTATCCACGGTCTCGTTCAAGTCTGAAGCAATTTGGGTAATGGTTGATGTCATAACAGGAAAGGTCCTCCACCGGAACTTTGTGACTTTGGGGAATCCTTCTATTGTAAAAACCTTTCGGTGCACTGTCAAATGTTATCGCAGGACAATAGCGACATGAGGTCATGGGATTCAAATTGGCCTTAAATCAATATTTTTTGCGATTCTGAATGACGCTAACAACCTCAAGGAGGCCCAAAAGACCTCCTTGAAACTTGGTTTATCTATTTTGCCGGGCGATTAAAACTGGTCCTTTTCCGTAGACCCATCCAAGGCCTTTGTGGATGACTGACCGCCTGAAACGATTTCAGAAACTGCGTCAAAATAGCCAGTTCCCACTTCGCGTTGGTGCCTTGTCGCCGAGTAGCCTTGGTCTTCTAAGGCGAATTCCCGCTGCTGAAGCTCAGAGTAAGCTGCCATGCCGCGTTCACGATACCCCCGGGCAAGGTCAAACATGCCTTGGTTCATGGAATGGAATCCGGCCAGGGTCACAAACTGGAATTTATAGCCCAGTTTCCCCAATTCCTGCTGGAAGTTGGCAATTTGCTCATCAGAGAGCTTTTTCTTCCAGTTAAAAGAGGGCGAACAGTTATAGGCTAGGAGCTTTCCTGGAAACTTGGCATGAATGGCATCGGCAAACTTCTTCGCTTCTTCCAGATTCGGTTCTCCGGTTTCAAACCACAACAGATCCGCATAGGGTGCGTAGGCTAATCCTCTGTCTATGGAGGCATCAATACCACCTTTTAGGCGATAAAAGCCTTCAGAGGTCCGTTCTGAGCCAGGGACGATCTGCGCCTGATCTCTGGGGTCAACGTCACTGCTGAGGAGTTTGGCATCTTTGGCATCAGTTCGAGCAATGAGGACCGTCGGAGTCCCCATCACATCTGCCGCCAAACGAGCCGCAATCAAGTTACGAACGGCATTTTGCGTCGGTAACAAAACCTTGCCGCCCATATGGCCGCATTTTTTCTCGGAGGATAACTGATCTTCAAAGTGGACCCCTGATGCCCCCGAGGCAATCATGGCCTTCATCAGTTCAAAGACATTTAATGGACCACCAAAGCCCGCTTCAGCATCGGCAACAATGGGCGCATACCAATCAATGGATGTGTCACCTTCGGCTTTATAGATTTGATCGGCTCTTTGAAGCGAGTTATTAATGCGGCGAACCACTTCAGGAACGCTATTAGAAGGATACAAACTTTGATCCGGGTACATGGCGCCCGCTAAATTATTATCGGCGGCTACTTGCCAGCCACTTAAGTAAATGGCCTTCAATCCGGCATGAACCTGCTGCATGGCCTGGTTACCAGTCACTGCCCCTAAAGCTGGAACATAAGGGTTCGTACCCATCAACTTCCAAAGCTTTCTGGCGCCCACATCAGCAAGGGTGTGCTGAATTTGAAGCGTTCCACGGAGTTTGACGACCTGTGCAGCAGTATAAGGCCGCTCAATCCCTTTCCAACGGCTGTCATTTTTCCATTCAGCTTCTAAAGCTCTAATTTGTTGAGCATCGGTTTGGGTTTGGCCCTTAAAGCTCAGAACAGCGCCTTTTTTAACAAACTGATCCTGATGGACGGCAGGCCCTGTTCCAGACATAGAAGGCCTATGATTCATGGAAACCTGCTTTAAAGCGCCCAATTGAAACTGAGCCGATGGGCGGCCTCCGTTTATGCGATTAATCACTTTGGATTCTCCCCAACAACAAATAACGTCAAGATATTCCTAAAGAATCTCACCACGTTAATGCAAAAATGTTTTGTCGACAAGATGGCTTACCAATGGATGCTCCAAAGTGGTCAGCCCGAGACCCCGAACAACGTTGTTACAATGGGCTTTAAGATCCCTATTCAATTGTAAATTTATCTGTTAATATGATTAAAATTTAAAAATGGGAGTTTGGTTGGGATGCGTGTCACCGTTTCGTCATGGGGATTACCCCCTTATTTAAGCACCGTTCAGTCGAAGCAGAAGTTCTCAGATGGTGTTCAAAAACAGAGCGCTAACAGACAACTTGACCGAATTCAATTTAGCGGATCACTTCCAATCCAACGAAAACAAAAGGCAGAAGAAGCGCATGCCGAAGTTCATCGGCGGGTTTCTCCCCTTCAGTTTAGACCTAAAACGTTGAGTGAGCTAAAGGCCCTTTTGCCAGCGTTTTTAAAGCAAGCGTTATTTCAAATCGGCAACAGAAAAGCCTTCACAGGGAAAGATCTTCTCAAGCTGCTATCCTCCCATCATGACCTCTCTTTAGATCAACTTGGCCAGATTTATGACACCGATGATTTAAACGGGATCATTCCTCAGTACTACGGGCAAAAGGTAGAAGACCTTTTTAAGCAATTGCCCCCAGGTTGCAATGTGGGGCAACTTCATGAGGCGCTCCAAGATGCGCTTCGGCTAGGGGTTATCTTTGAGCTTTATGATGCCGCCTCAGCAGCCACCTATTACGGCCTCACACAAGACGTTTATGACTTGCTGGGTCCAATAAAGCCCAAAGCGAAAGTGACTGAAGCCACTCCTGCGGCACCAAAAGATCCGCTTCAAACTGCCATGCAGCAGGTGCTGGATTTAGGAGCAGCCATCCTTCCCAAGGCCTCAGATCCTGATTTTCTGGCCGAACAGTTTGCCAATTTATTTTGGTCAAATCTCGCGACAAAAAGCCAACTGAATTTCCCAGAGGCGATTCAAAAAAAGCTTGAACAGGCCTGTTTTTCAACGCCTACGCCATTAGGGGCGATTTTTGACTTAAAAGAAACGTTAAAAGATGAAGGTTTTGGGGCAGGAAGCGATATTCAAAACGCTTTAAATGCGCTTTTTCAAGCCGCATGCGAAAAAGGCCTGATTAAACACGCTGAGGCCGAGGAAATGGGATTTTCAGCGGATTGATTTATCCTAGAATAGGACGAAGGTACTGAGCGGTATAAGACGTGGGGTGTTGCGCCACAAGCCGTGGTGGCCCTTGCGTTACAATTTCACCGCCATGGTGGCCGCCTTCAGGCCCCAGATCAATCAAATGGTCCGCCATCTTGATGAGATCCAGGTTGTGCTCAATCACCACCACCGTATTACCTTGATCCACCAGACGATTCAAAATCAGGAGCAAATGCTCCAGGTCCTGCCAGTGAAGGCCAATGGTCGGTTCATCTAAGAGGTATAAGGTCTTCCCCGTAGATCGCTTGCAAAACTCCGTGGCCAGTTTGATCCGTTGGGCTTCCCCACCGGATAGGGTCGTTGCCGGTTGCCCAAGGTGAATATAGCCCAACCCCACATCTTTTAAGACCTGGAGTTGACGCTGAATATGGCTTTGATCTTCAAAGAACACCAAGGCTTCTTCAACCGTCATATCCAGCACATCGGCAATGGTCTTGCCATGATAGGTGACTTCCAGGCTTTCACGGTTATATCGTTGGCCTTGACACGTACTACAGGGTGTATAGACGTCGGGAAGAAAATTCATCTCGATCCGAATAGCGCCTTCCCCCTTGCAATCGGGGCAGCGTCCTGCCGGAACATTAAAACTGAAATGCCCCGGCTTAAACCCTTTAATCTTAGCCCCCTCGGAACTGGCAAACAGATTGCGAATCGGATCAAAAATCCCTGTATAGGTCGCCGGATTACTTCGAGGGCTTCGACCGATGGGGGATTGGTCAATATGGATATATTTATCCAGATGTTCAAGGCCTTTTAAGTCTTTCAACCCTTGGGGTTTTACCCGATGCTTCCCAAAATGATGCTGCAACATGCCATGAAGCAGGTCAAACACCAAGGTAGACTTACCGGAACCACTTAAGCCTGTCACACAAATAAAGGTCCCCAAGGGAAACGCAACAGAAATGTTTTTCAGGTTGTGAAGGGTCGCGCCTTTCAGAGATAACACATTGCCATTTCCTTCACGAACCATTTCAGGTGGGATAAGTTGACGCTGACCGGATAAATATTGACCCGTCAACGAGCGCTTATTCTTCTCAATCTCACGAAGCGGGCCTGATGCCACAATTTCACCACCCAAGGTTCCTGCCCCAGGACCGATATCCACAATCCAGTCGGCAGCCCGCATGGTTTCTTCATCATGTTCCACCACAATCAGGGAATTGCCTAAATCCCGAAGCCGTTTCAAGGTTTCAATTAATTGCGTATTGTTATGGGGATGGAGACCAATGCTGGGTTCATCCAGAACATATAGAACGCCTGAGAGCCCTGCCCCGATTTGAGACGCCAGCCTGATTCTCTGGGCCTCTCCACCGGATAAGGTCGAAGCCCTTCGGTTCAAGGTCAAATAGGATAACCCCACATCAATGAGGAAACGAAGCCTCGCCTGAGCCTCATACAAGGGATCACGGGCGACGGCCATCTGGAGATCGGAGAAGGTTTCCGGTAGCTTGGAGAGAAAGGCCAAGGCCTCATTGAGCGCTAATTCACCCAGAGAGTAAATGGAATGTTCTCCAAGCGTTACTGAAAGGGCGATGGGCTTTAGGCGGCTTCCCTGACAGGCCGAGCATATAACTTCATCCATGAATTGCTGAATATATTCTTTTTGAGCCGATGTCCCATACAAATAACGTCTTTTCAGCATAGGAATCACGCCATCAAACGTCGTGGCAAAGTCCTCCCACAAATCATCCTCGGCATCCCTGGCGCCCAGATCCAGATCCTCGGCAACTTCGTTGAGCATCCGCTGTTGTTCTGAGACGGTTTCGCCATAAAATAGGAGATTCCGTTCCCGTTCTGTCAATTGGCTAAAGGAGACCCGTTTACGAATGCGAAACTGCTTGGAGATCCCACGAATATAACGGTTGTAATACCGGCCCAATGCTTTTTGGAATGGGGAAATGGCCCCTTCTTCCAAGGATTTTGAGGCATCGGGCACCAGCAGGTCCTCAGAAATCTCCAGGGTAATGCCTAAGCCCTGGCAAGCTGGACAAGCGCCATAGGGGCTATTAAAGCTAAACATCCGGGGGGCCAGCTCTTCAAACCCGATATTACAGGAGGGGCAAGCCAGGTTTTTCGAATAAAGCACGGAACGCTTTTTGGGATCGGCTTCATCGATATTTTCAATAATAATAAAGCCTTCGGCCTTTTTTAAGGCGGTTTCCACACTTTGGGTCACTCGAACCAGCAGATTTTCAGCTTCAGCCTGAATCACGACGCGATCTACCACCAGGGAAATCGTGTGAACCTTGGTCTTCT